>NZ_KV789314.1:195231-325279 GCF_001807545.1 Corynebacterium sp. HMSC08F01
TGAGATCACCCATCAGGCTCGCAGAACGGTGCACTCGCAAATGGTCGCCGAGGATCATCAGTTGACTGTGTTCGCCGTTGACCAGGTTGAGATAGACGTCTGAGTCGCCTGGGTTGTTCGACAGCACTCCCTTGAGTTTCGAAATGTTGTCGATGGTGCACTGGTCCGTCCGCAGCGTTAGACGAAGCGGCAGGCCAGCACCGTTGCCGGGGCCAAGTTCGGGGACTTTGACGTCGTCGCCAAACAAGCTCATACGCTCGTCGCGAATTGAGACATGTGCTCTGACCAAAATGATGTTGTCCTCCACAATTTGCGGAGCGACGAGCGCGTACACCTTGTTGAAGAGCAGCACATCCACCTGCGCGCCGTGGTGATCCTCGATGGTCACAATCGCCCAGGGGGAACCGTCCTTCTTAGAGAAGCGTCGGTCCACATTCGAAATCAACCCACCGATGGTGACCTCTGCGCCGTTACGCAGTTCACCGGACAGGATGGTGGTGAGCTGCGTATCGGTCTGTGCATCGATGGCTTCCTCGTACCCATCAAGCGGGTGCCCGGACACGTATAGGCCAAGCATTTCGCGCTCGAGGGCGAGTTTGTGCTTACGGTCCCATTCGTCTTCAGGTACTTCAATGGCAAACGCAGAGTTCGCGGAACCGTCCTCGCCGCCAAGGCCCGCGAAGAGGTCGAATTGGCCCTTGTCAGCGGCCTTCTTCGTCGCCAAGACTGAGTCCACCGCGTCTTCCTGGATCAGCATCAAGCCTTTACGCGGGTGACCCAAAGAATCGAACGCGCCTGCCTTGATCAGCGATTCCGTGATGCGCTTGTTGCACGGAAGGAGATCGATCTTGTCCAGGTAGTCAGAGAAGCTGGTGAAGTGCCCCTTGGACTTGCGGGTCTCTTTGATGGACTCCACCACTTCCGCACCGACGTTTCGCACAGCCGCAAGTCCGTAACGGATGTCTTTGCCGACAGCCATGAAGTTCTCTTCAGACTCGTTAATATCTGGCTGCAACACGCTAATGCCCAAGTGGCGGCAATCCGCCAGGTAAATCGCGGACTTGTCCTTCTTATCACCAACAGAGGTCAGCAGCGCGGCCATGTACTCAGCGGCGTAATTCGCCTTCATGTAGGCAGTCCAGTACGACACCAACGCATAGCCTGCGGCGTGCGACTTGTTAAACGCGTACGACGCGAACGGCTCAATCGTTCCCCACAGTGCATCGACGGCTTCCTTGGAGTAGCCGTTTTCAAACATGCCGGCAGAAAACGTCTCGTACTCCTTCGCCAGCACCTCCGGCTTCTTCTTACCCATGGCTTTACGGAAGCCGTCTGCCTGACCAGCCGTGTAGTTGGCTACCTTCTGCGAGATGTTCATGATCTGCTCTTGGTAGACGATCAGGCCGTAGGTTTCGTCGAGAATCTCGCGCAGCGGCTCCTCAAGCTCCGGGTGAATCGGAGTGATCGGCTTGCGCCCATTCTTGCGGTCGGCGTAGTCCCAGTGAGCGTTCACACCCATCGGGCCCGGACGGTACAGAGCGAGCGAGGCGACAATATCGTTAAAGCCCGTCGGCTTCATACGCTTGAGAAGCTCCTGCATACCTCCGGAGTCGAGCTGGAACACTCCAAGGGTGTCGCCACGAGACAGCAACTCGTACACCGCCTCGTCGTCGGTGTCCAAGGCTTCAAGGTCGATGGTCTCGCCGCGGTTCTTCTCCACGTTCTCCAGCGCGTCGCCAAGCACTGTCAGGTTGCGTAGGCCGAGGAAGTCCATCTTCAGCAGGCCAATGGCCTCGCACGCCGGATAGTCCCAACCGGTAATGATCGCACCGTCGGCAGGACGCTTCCACATCGGAATGTGGTCCATCAGCGGCACCGACGCCATAATCACCGCACATGCGTGCACACCTGCTTGGCGCACAACGCCTTCAAGTCCACGGGCGGTTTCATAGATCTTGGCCACATCCGGATCTGTCTCGATCAGCGAGCGAACCTCAGCCGCTTCCGCGTAGCGCTCGTGCTCCGGGTCCGTGATGCCGGACAGCGGAATATCCTTCGCCATAATTGCTGGTGGCAAGGCACCGTTGATGCGGTCGGCCATCTGGAAGCCCGGCTGGCCGAAGTTCACCTTCGCCGAGTCCTTAATCGCCTGCTTTGTCTTCACCGTGCCAAAGGTGATCACCTGGGCGATCTTGTCCTCGCCCCAACGCTCGGCGGCGTAGGTGATCATTTCTCCGCGGCGGCGATCGTCGAAGTCGATATCGATATCCGGTGCGGACGGACGCTCCGGGTTGAGGAATCGCTCGAAGAGCAGGCCGTGCTCCATCGGGTCAATATTTGTAATGGTCAACGCATACGCAACCAACGAACCAGCGGCGGAACCACGACCGGGACCAACGCGAATGCCGATCTCGCGGGCGTGCTTAATCAGCTCCGCAACGATCAGGAAGTAGGAGGGGTAGCCCTTCATGTCGATGACGTCGATCTCGTAATTCGCACGCTCGGTGTATTCCTGCGGAACCTCTCCCCCGTTGAAACGCTCCGACAGTCCGCGGCGAACCTCCTCACGCAGCCACGTCGTCGGAGTGTGTCCCTCCGGAACGTCCGCGATCGGCATGCGATCGTGCGGGTGTTCCTCCCACAACTCGCTGTAGTCGCCGACACGCTCCGCGATCCACAGGGTGTTGTCGCACCCGTCAGGCACGGTGGAGTCCCACAACTCACGCATCTGTTCGGCAGTCTTGATGTAGTAGCCGGAGCCATCAAACTTGAAGCGGTCCGGATCCAGCAGCGTCTTGCCTGTCTGGACACACAGCATTGCCTCGTGCGCGGGCGCCTGGGATTCGAGGACGTAGTGGCAGTCGTTGGTCACCAGCGGCGGCAGTTCAAGCATCTCTCCGATGCGCAACAGGTCGTCGCGCACGCGGCGTTCAATATGCAACCCGTGGTCCATCAGTTCAAGGAAGTAGTTGTCCTTGCCGTAGATGTCCTGCCACATCGCCGCAGCCTCCAACGCGGCGTCAAACTGGCCTAGACGCAGGCGAGTTTGCACGTCACCGGACGGGCAGCCAGTGGTCGCGATAATGCCGTCAGCATGCTCGGCGATAAGTTCCGCATCCATGCGAGGCCACTTGCCCAACTGTCCCTCGTACGACGCAAGGGAGCTCAGCTTGAACAGGTTGCGCAGACCCGTCGCGTTCTCGGCGAGCATGGTCTGGTGGAGATATGCGCCGGACGCGGAGACATCGTCACGCTTTTGATCCGGCGTACCCCACAGCACACGCTTCTTATTAAAACGAGAGTCCGGTGCCATGTAAGACTCAATGCCGATGATCGGCTTCACACCAGCATCGACCATGCGACGGTAAAACGCATTGGAGCCGAACATGTTGCCGTGGTCGGTCATGCCGACTGCTGGCATGCCCTGGCGGGACACCTCCTCAGCCAGCAAGTCCACCTTTGCCATGCCGTCCAACATGGAGAACTCGGTGTGGTTATGAAGATGAACGAAGGAGGATTTTTTGGCCATGCGGCTCATCTTAGACGGCTACGCAAGTCCGAATTATTCGTAGCGCAGCGCGTCGATGGGCTGCATCTTCGCGGCCTTCGACGCAGGGTATGCGCCGAAGAACACACCGGTCGCCAGCGAGAACAGCAGCGCGAACACCACGGCTCCGATCGGCGGCCATGTCATTTCCAAAAGCGCCGAGCTGGCGATCATGCCGACAGCGCCACCCAGGATGACGCCAATGACGCCGCCGATGAGGCACACCAGCATCGCCTCTACGATGAACTGGACACGAATATCATTGTGGGTTGCGCCGAGCGCTTTACGCACGCCGATTTCGCGGGTGCGTTCAGTAACCGTGATCAGCATGATGTTCATCACGCCGATACCGCCGACGAGGAGCGAGATGCCGCCGATTGCGGAGAGCACGGTCGACAGGGTGCGGAAGATCGTCGTCAAGCCTTCGAGGCTCGCTGAGATATCGAACACCTCGGCCTCGTAGTTGTCGTTACCGGCGTACATGCGATCCAGGTACGTTTGCAGGTCTGCGCGGAACACTTCCGGGTCCTCATCCACAGCAGCACGCACGCTAAACGACGACACCCAGTCCGCCTCCAAGCCAACCCTGCCCGCGGCCGTGACCGGAATGTAGGCGTCCGCAAACGCGGTTTCCCCGAACATGGGCTGGCTCTCCGATTTTTCCAGCACACCGATGATGGTGAACACCGCCGGCTTGCCGTCGATGATGAGGTCGAAGCGGGAGCCGAGCGCCTTGCTCGGATCGTTGTCGAACAACGCCTCGACCAGCTCTGGCGACACAACGGCAACGGGGCGACGACTATCAATGATGTCTTGATCCAACCCGCGACCGTACTGAACCTTCAGGCCACGCATGTCGAGCGAACTCGCAAGCGACGGGTAGATCGACACACTTGAAGTGTTGTCCCCGACCTGTGCGTCACCACCGCCGGAAAGCTCCAGATCGATGCCTTGCACGCGGTCGCCGAACGACGCTTGCAGCTCGTTGAGCTGATCAAACGTGACAGCATCGTTCTCGTTTGTCGGCGGGGCAAGATCAAACGCCGCAAACGGGTCCTCGGATTTCTCGCCTTCTTCCGCGCGTTCGTGCACCATCACCGGGTACGTGGTCGTGCCGGCGTCTTCCAGACCACCCATCACATCGTTCTCGAGAGCACGGCCCAACGTCATGATGATGATCACGGCCATGATGCCGATGATGATGCCCAAAAGCGTCAGCAGCGAGCGCAACTTGTTGGTATTCAGGCTGGACAGCGCCAACCGTAGCGATTCGCGAATATTCACCTAGTTCACCCCACCCGGCTGGCGCACACGAGCGATTTTTCCGTCCATCATTTCCACGATCCGGCCGGTTTCTTCAGCCAACTCCGGGTTGTGGGTAATAAACACGATGGCTTTGCCCAGTTCCTGGTTGAGTTCGTGGAACAGATCCATGACCATGCGTCCGGTTTTGGAATCCAGGGCGCCCGTGGGCTCGTCGGCAAGCAGCAGCCCTGGGTCATTGGCCAGGCTGCGTGCGATTGCCACACGCTGCTTCTGGCCACCCGAAAGTTCGTTGGGGTTGTGGTGCAACCGATCCCCCATGCCCATGCGATCCAGCAGTTCGGCGGCGCGCTCCTCGCGCTCGCGCTTCGGCACACCGGCGTACATCATCGGCATGGCCACGTTCTGCAGCGCGTCGATGCGGCCAACGAGGTTGAAGTTCTGAAAAATGAATCCGATGTTTTGGCTGCGGTAATGCGCCAGTTCCTTGTCCTGCTTCGCGTACACAGGTTCGCCGTTGAAGGCATACGCACCTTCAGTCGGGCGGTCGAGCATGCCAATCAGGTTCATCAACGTCGATTTACCGCAGCCCGAAGGACCCACGATAGAAACAAATTCGCCCTGTTCAGCGTAGAAATCCACGCCGTGCAGTACGGTCAGTTCGCTCGGCTCGCCAACGTTGTACGTCTTCACGATCCGGCGCATGTCGATCAACCTGCCGGTGTTCTCCATGCGCGGCTGCGTATCGACGACTTCCTCCACCGGGACAGTTTCAACTACCGGTTCGTCTTCATCGGCTGGGTCTTCTTCGCCGTCGAGGAAGAACGGGTCGTGGGTGTCTGTCGTGTCGGTCAGGGTGTCGTCGTCAAGCGGACGCTTTTTCCTGCGAAACACTTACGGCTGCTCCTTCTCGCCGTCCTGCTTCTTCTTGCCTTCGCGAGCCTCGCGGACCTTCTCCGGGTCGAAGTTCGGGTCGTTGATCTCAACGGTCTCCCCGATACGCTCGCGGTACTCGTCCGGCCAGTTCACGACAATATCGCCAGCCTTGAGGTCGCCGCCCGTAATGGCAATGTCGACGTCGTTGGACGCACCGGTTTTCACGATGCGTTCCTCGACCTTGCCAGAGGTCGCATCTTCGCCCTCGGTTGCCATGACGAGAACCTTCTTCTTGCCGTCCTCCTCATACACGGCGTCGAGCGGGACGTTGAGCGCGTCCTTCGCCTCAGCGGTAATGATCTCCGCACGCGCGGTACCACCCAGCAGCAGACCTTCCTTGTCGCCGGTGATTTCGATCTCGACCGGGAACGTCACCTCGCTCGAATTTTGCGATCCGCCGCCGCCCATCGCCATGCCAGGAACCTCAGCAGAACCAGAACCGCTCGCGGCCGGCGCAATGCGCGTGACCTTGCCCTTGAACTGCTTCTTGCCAGTTGCGGTCGACGTGAAATCAACCCGGTCCCCGACAGAGATGTTTGGCACGTCCGACTCACGGACGTCTGCCCGGATGACCAGGGAGGAATCGTCGGCAATACTGAGCAATTTGCCTTGCGGGATGTCGCCTTCGTGCACGGAAACCTCGGTCACCAATCCCGCGATCGGGGCGTACACGGTGCCTTCACGGACTTGGTATTCGAGGGTGCCGTCGCCCTCGCCAAGCTGCGCCGACTCGGCCTGACGGGTAGCGGAGCTCACCTGCGCCTGCAACTGGTCACGTTCCTGCGCCGCCTGCGCACGTGCGGACTCAAGTTCCGCCTGAGCCTGCTGCAGCGCCGCCTGAGCCTCCTGCTTGCTCAACGAACCACCAGCGAGCTGCGCCGGAGCTTGCGGTGCCGGTTGTGCCGGCTGTGCCGGTGGTGCTGGAACACCCGGCTTTGCCGTCGCATTGCCAAGCGAGGAGATCTGACCCGCCATCTGCTCCACAGCCGCCATGCCGCGGTTGATCAAGCGCGGGCCGCCCTCTGCAGCAACAGCTGCGTTATAAGCCGCCTGCGCCTGGTCGACCTGCGCTTGAGCAGCAGCAATCGCCGGGTGCGTCCCGTTATTGATGCTTGCCTGATACGCGTTCAACTGCTGCTGCGCCTGCTGCACGTTGGCCTGCGCATCAGCCTGCGCGTTCGCCTGCTGCTTTTGCTGGACCGCCAACTGGCGCTCCAGCTCCTCGGTATTCATGGCAACGAGGAACTGCTGCGCCTGGACCCTATCGCCAGCCTTCACTGCAACGTTCTTTACCTCAGACTGCACCGCGGAGGTGATGTTGACCGTGCGCACCGGCTCAATCTTGCCGGAGACGACAACACTGTCAGAGACGCCTTCCTGGGACACGACGGTGTAATCGCCGGGCTGCAGCCCGTCACCTTCGCCTTCGCCGTTGCCATCGCCACCGAATCCGCACGCGCCGAGCAGCAGTGCGGACGACGTGACAATTGCCAGGCTCACGCGTGTCAGCCGGCGACGTGCGGTCGAGTGATTGGTCTCGGAAGCCAAGGGGTCTCCTCCCGGTAGCAGGCATATAACTCCGCAAACTATACACGGCCCCCAGAGACGTTTCGGGTCAATGCAAACGCTCCCCACACAGCATCAGAAGGCAATACTTCCACGGCGAAAACAGCTGGCTGTTCGGCAACCGCGCGGAGTTCATCGCCTGAACCGTAAACGATCACTGCGTCAATTGGCTGCGTGGTTGCTTGCTGGAAGATTTCGTCACGTAGCTGCCCCGCAGGCGGTTCACCAACCGCGATAGGCGCTCCGCCGTTCGCGACCAGAGCACTCGCCCGGCGCGCCGGCGCAACCGTCACCGCAGCATCGTGAACAGATAATGCTGTATCGAACGTCACAAGCGCGAACGCGGGGGCGTCGGCGGCACGCAAGGTGTCGTCGGCGCGTTGCTTGTAGTTCTCTTCCCCGTCTTCGGGCCCGAGGGTGTCGCCTTGCAGCACAGATGGCAGTGGTGGCGTCGCAACGCCAATCGCCCACAACGCTGAGAGCGCAACACCAGCTGCAAGCAGCGTTGCGACGACCCGCCTACCCGTTACGGACCGCATCAAGCGCCACACGAAGGTCCTCCGGATACTCGGAGGTGACCTCCATATATTCACCGGTACGCGGGTGGACGAACCCAAGGCTGGTGGCATGCAGCCACTGACGCTTCAACCCGAGTTGCTTCGACAGAGTCGGGTCCGACCCATACATCGGATCTCCCACGCAGGGATGGCCCACCGAGGACATATGCACTCTGATCTGGTGGGTCCGGCCCGTTTCTAGGTGGACCTCGATGAGACTCGCCCGGCGGAACGCTTCAATTACCTCGTAGTGGGTCACGCTCGGCCGGCCGTCCTGCGTGACGGCAAACTTCCACCCGGCGGAAGGGTGGCGTCCGATCGGTGCATCGATTGTGCCAACTGTCGGGTCCGGCAGCCCCTGCACCAACGCGTTATAGGTCTTGTCCACGGTGCGTTCTTTAAAGGCGCGTTTCAACGCGGAGTAAGCGGGCACGCTTGCGGCAACGATCATGACGCCGGATGTGCCGACGTCGAGACGCTGCACGATGCCCTTGCGCTCCGGCGGGCCGGCATCGGGAAGCGTGAATCCCATGGCTTGCAACCCACCGACCACATCGGGGCCTTCCCAGCCCAGGGTCGGGTGCGCCGCCACGCCCACAGGCTTATCCACCGCGATGACGTCGGCATCCTTGTACAGGATCTCCAGACCTTCAACGAGTTCGGTGACCGGCTGCGGTGCCCGCTTCGGCTCGGGCAGCGTGACCTCCAGCATGGCGCCTGTGTGGACTCGTTCCGATTTCTGTGCAGCAGTGCCATTAACAAGCACGTCACCGTTCGCGGCAATTTCTGCGGCGACGGCACGGGAGACACCGAACAGCTTCGACATCGCAGCATCGACACGCATCCCGTCCAGCCCTTCCGGCACTGGAAGCGCCCGGAACTTACCCATCGTTGTCCCCCTTCCGCTCTGCAACAAAGGTGGCCACGACAAACACCACCACACCGACCGTAATAGCAGCATCGGCCAGGTTAAACACCGCGAAACTGCCTACGGAGATGTAGTCCACCACATGTCCGAACCAGAATCCAGGCTCACGGAACAACCTGTCGCACAGGTTGCCCAGTGCGCCACCTGCGACCAGCGCTAGACCAAACGCCTCCCAACGTGTGGACATGCGAGGACCAAACCACAGCGCACCAATGACAAACGCAAGTTGGAGGGTGGTGAATAACCACGTCGAATTCTGCCCCATTGAAAATGCGGCGCCCGGGTTAAACAGCAGGTAGAAGCGGAACCAATCTCCGATCACTGGGTGGGGCACTCCGGGTTCCAGCCATGCGACCATGATGATTTTCAGGAGCTGGTCCAGCGCCGCCACGATGAGCATCACAGCGATCACGACACCAAGGTAGCGGGGTGTCGAGCGGGGTTTCGTTGCCTGTTCCATCGCCGTCCCACCTTAGCGCCTCGGACGCTACCCCTGCGTATGCCGTGCGGTACGTTCTTAAAGATGTCTCGTTTAACTGCCGCCGTTGCCGCCGTTGCTTTGTCACTGTCCCTCACCGCATGCGCGGGCGAGGAAGACCTGATCGAGGGCGTGCCCGCGTTCCTTGTGGACGAGCCGGGTGTCACTGTCGTCGATACGGGCGAACATGCTCGCGTGTTGTCGTACACCGAGAACGCCGAGCCCTGGTCCACCACGGTTGCGGTCTCGTCCGGTGTCGCGCAGACAGTGGGCGATCAGGTCCGGGGCGGCGATGTGGCGATCACGACGTTGCCGCTGGACATCTCGGTTGGTGACGCACCTGAACCCGGCGAGGGAGAAGCAGCTGCTTCTCGACGAATCGACTTCACCGTCGGCTCCGGCAAACACTCCAACCTGGACATCGGCCAGGACGTCGCCGCCACTGAAGGCTTCCGCATGAGCTGGCGTGGCGACGACTCCGGGAAGATCTCCACCATCAAACTGCTCGCCCCACCGGAAGCACCGGAGCGCGGCCTGCAACATGTGGAGCCCGCCCTGCTGGCGCTGATCACCCAAAACGTCGTGTTCCCCACCGAACCAATCGGTGAGGGTGGCGTATGGAAGGTGGAAAACCGAGTCGCCGGCGACAACACGATGTTGCGCACCACCACCTACACTGTCGAGTCGCTTACCGATTCCACCGTTGACCTCGCCGTCGACATCGAGGAACGCCCCTCGGAAAAGGACATGACGGTCGACGCCGATGCCGCCGGGGACCTCAACGGCCAGCACATCGAGGTGGAGTCCTCTTCCACCACGTCGAAGGGGCACATCACCGTCGATTTCTCCCGCCCGTTGCCAGTGTCAGGCGAGGTGGAAGCGACAACCCACCTGGTGTACTCCGGCGGGGAGCAAACAACCCGCGTGGTCCAAGACATCACGCGGGCTGTGCGGTACGGCGCTTAACTGATTACAGCGCGGGCGCTGCCGGAGGCGCCTGCTCAGCTGGCGCTTCGGCCGGTGCCTCAGCTGGCGCGGCCGGTGCGCCGGTGTTGCACATGTCTGGGACCTGCTCCGGCGGCAAGGTGTTGCTGACCAGGAAGCACGCCCAGCTTTGCGAGATCTTCCAGTGGCCCTCCTCGTACACAAACTCCACATCCTCAGCCAGCTGCGATTCCGCGTCCGGTCGGGTGAAGTTCACCGTCGCCAACACCGAGTTGGTGGTGTAGCCCGGCAACACCGGGTTGACCACCTGGAAGTTCGCGCCTGATTCCTGCTGAGACTGGGTCATCAGATCGAACAGTTCCGGCGTGGTTTCGCCACCCTGGACGGTGTTCGCGCGTTCTGCGATGGGCAGGTTCGGGTCGGCAGCGCGCTGCAGGACTGCGTTGAGCTCTTCTGCGGTGGGCATTTCTGCCACGGGCGCTGCGTCGGATGCGCTTGCCTGTTCGGCTGCGGTGGTGGTGTTCTCCGTGTTGTCGGACTCGCCCGAGCAGGCGGTCAGACCCAGCGCGAGGCTGGCCGCTGCAAGTGCCGCAGCAAATCGCTGTGCTTTCACGTGTTCTCCTTGCATACCTTGATTGACTTGCTCAACGTTACTGCACTGAAGCCCATTTCTGGCACTCTGGTGCACATGACCGTCTACGTTGTCTCCACCGGAGGCACCATCGCCTCCACCGCCGATGCCT
This sequence comes from Corynebacterium sp. HMSC08F01, assembly GCF_001807545.1. Classification (NCBI taxonomy): domain Bacteria; kingdom Bacillati; phylum Actinomycetota; class Actinomycetes; order Mycobacteriales; family Corynebacteriaceae; genus Corynebacterium; species Corynebacterium sp. HMSC08F01. Next base: position 206,195 of record NZ_KV789314.1, read on the forward strand.
CCGGCGCACTGGTGCCCACCCTGTCCGCCGACGAACTTGTCGCCCGCAGCAAAACAACCCGTGACGTGCGAACTCGCGAGATCGCGAGCCTGGATTCGTCGTCAATGGGGCTCGCCGACATCGACCGCCTTCGTGCGCTGACTAGCACATTGCTTCACGACGACACCCTCACCGGCCTCGTCATCACCCACGGCACCGACTCCATGGCAGAAACCGCCCTCGCGTTAGACCTCGTCCACCGCGATGAACGTCCCGTCGTGTTGACCGGTGCGATGCGCTCCGCCGATCATCCCCACCCTGACGGGCCCGCGAACCTGCGTGGCGCGATCGAGGTGGCCGCCACCCAACGCGGCGGTGGCGCCTTCGTTCACTTCGGTGGCGCAACCTTGCCTGCACGCGGCCTACGCAAGCGGCACACTACCGATCTGGACGCCTTCGACGTCCCCGTTTCACTGCGCCGACCTATGCCTGTCCCCGCTGCGCCATTGGACGGCTTGTTCGTGCCGATCCTGCGTGCATGGCCGGGTGACGACGGCACCGTTGCACATCTTGTCGCCTCGAAGTCCCCCGACGGCGTCGTTGTCGAGGCTCTCGGCGCCGGCAACGTCTCCGACGGCACCGGCGAAGCACTTCGCAACATGCTGCACCGCGGCATCCCCGTAGTGATCGCCACTTCTGCTCCCTACGGTGCAGTGACCTTCGCCTACGGCGGCGCAGGTGGCGGCTCTACCCTCGGCGACCTCGGCGCACTGCCCGCGGGCCACCTCTCCCCCGGCCAAGCTCGTATCGCACTGCTCACCGCCCTGGCAACCGGCGTGAATCACAGCTCACTGCTCTGACAGCCAATCCTCCCACGCCAACGAATCGACGGGGTCGGCCGGGACGAGCGCGGGGTCGTCGCTACGCAAGCTCTTGACCCTGCCAGACCCCGTCGCGCGCGTTTCAAACCGCACCGTGACCCACCCTTTGCCGGCCCCTTGCACCCAACCGTGCCCAAACTCAGGGTGAAACACGTCCTGGGTAGCCCGCCACTGCCCTGGCGTGTCTCCCATCTCTGAGACCACCTCGAGTCCAGCCGGTGCGGCATGATCACTCACCCCAGTTTCGTAGTCCTCCGCCACCGGCGCCGGCTTCACAATCTCCTGATCCAACTCCGGAAACAACACATCCTGCAGCGCATCCTCCAGGCCCGAATACGACACCCCGACAAGCCTGATTGGCCCGACTTCGTCCGGGTAACGCACCAGTCGAAACGCCGTTGCGAGCAGGGTTTCCGCATCGTCGGTTGCATACGGCAGGGTCGCCGAGCGGGATTCAATGCGAAAGTCCGCCATCCGCAGCTTCACTGTCACCGTGCGAGCCCCTCTCCCGTCCTTGAGCAACCGTCGATGCGAATCCGCTGCCGCACGTTCCAGCGCAGTGTCTACCTCCGACGGCTGGGTTAAATCGTTCGGGTAGGTGTGCTCGGAGGAGATCTGCTTCGCCACAGCACGCGGGGCAACCGGCCGCTCATCCACACCGCGAGCAAGCCACCACAGCTGCTTGCCCACCGCACCACCAATCGCGATATCGAGTTCTTTCTCGGTCAGCGCCGCCAAATCCCCAATCGTCTCGATCCCCGCCGACGCTAACTTCGCCTCCGTCACCGGCCCCACACCCCACAGCTCATTGACCGGCATCGGATGCAGGATCTCTAACTGTTCTTCATGCGGGATGACAAACACTCCGTCCGGTTTCGCACGGCCCGAACCAATCTTGGCGTATTGCTTGCCCGACCCAGCTCCGATCGAGCTCGGCAAGCCAGTCTCCTCCTTGATCTCCGCGCGCAACTGGTTCGCCCACTCACGCACCTCGTCAGGGGTAGCACCAATGAGCTCAGCTGGCTCCATGAAGGCTTCATCGATAGACAGTTGCTCCACCACATCAACGTGCTTGCTAATCACCTCGAACACTCGCCTCGACACGGTCGTGTACACCGCCCGCCGGGGTGCCACAAGAACTGCTTTTGGCCCCACCAAACGTGCCGCCCGGTGTGTTGGCATGGCGGAGCGCGCCCCATACTTTCTTGCCTCGTAACTGGCGCCCGCCACGACCCCGCGGCCGGTCACACCCGCAACGAGCACTGGCCGCCCTTTCAGCGTGGGACGGGTGAGCTGCTCACATGACGCGTAGAACGCGTCCATGTCGATATGCAGCACCCAGCGAGTCATGCCACCACTGTGCACCACCGCTACCGCCGAGTTCCAATTTCGTCATTCATCGAATGAGGTACCCGTGATGAAATCCAGGCGACGCGGCAACCCTCGCCCGCGGGAAACAAACCGCGCACCATCGTTAAACGTGAAGAACAGGTCGGTTCCCCTGCTTTCAATTGTGATCGTCCCGTGGCTAACCTGCGAGTGACAACTCGAGCACAGTGGAATGAGGTTATCCATGTTGGTCGAGCCACCATGCTCCCATTCTCGGATGTGGTGGATCTCAATAAACCGGCGATGCGAGCACCCAGGCATGGCACATTGATACCCCCACGTTGCTAGCAACGCCTGCACCTGGCCGTCAGTGGCGAACCGCTGTGCACGGCCGACGTTGATGGTCAGCCCATGTTTGTCCATCAAGTGCAACCGCACCACGGCGTTAGCAAGGTAGCTTCGCACATCCTCTGACCGTGCGGCACGGTTTTCGGGCATCCAACAGCCCCCGCCCTGATTCACCATGAGATTGACCTGCACACCGGGGCTACGAAGCGGACTAATCGGGTGAGCCCGCACCATATCCACCATGGCCAGCAACGCTGCGTAAACGTCCTGTTTCTCCGGAGGCCCGTAGCGCGAAACCGTCTTCGCGATGTCTTCGGCGGTGATCTTTGTCCGTTTCCGTGGTTCGCGATCCTGCTCAGAGGCGACAGCATCCTTGGCGTTGGTGGCGTCGTCGATAAGCAGTTGCACCTTTTCAGGATCGTTGAGATCCTCCGGATCGACGTCCTCCAGACCAAAACTGGCCAACTGCGCCATTTTCAGCGCGGTCAGAAGTTTCTGCCCAGCCACGGCGGGAAGACGGGCCTCGAACGCAAGCATGCCATCGTCGCACTCTCTGGCCCGGGCGAAAGGTTCGGTCGGCTCATCGCCTTTCGGCCCGGCACCGGCGAGCACAAGTTTCAGGTCCGAAAACGCCAGAGACAACGCAAGAGCGACAAGCTCCTCTTCGTTTTGCTCGTCTAGAAACTGCAGGAGAAAACGAACCGTCGAATACGGCATCACCCCAGACTCAAACGCCTCGAATAACCGGCGATACCTGCGCAGGCCCCGGGCAACCCTCACATACTCAAAGGCCGTCGGTTCGGGCAGGTTGAGTTCCCTACGCAACCACGTCGCGGTCGACTTCTCCCCATACTGCGACGCGAGATCCTGCTCATCGAACTGCCCGACTGCTTCAAGCATCCGCGCACGATGGTGATTGGCCGAAAGGTGGTTGACCTTAATCCGGTCTTCGAGCACCTCTGCCGACAAATCATTCGTTCGATCAGCCACCCACTGGCTCACTGCAACTGTCATGTTCACACCCCTTGTTTACAAACATTGACACCTTTATATATCGCATAGGTGTTCGAGTCAATAGTTTTCCTCAAATCTACCCAAAGAGGCCATTCCCCCACCTTGGCTGCGCAGCTTTTTCACTATGCCGCTGCATAGTTTGGAGCAGACGGCGGTTCTTTGTTCGAAAAACTATGCCGCTGCATAGTCGACACATTCGTCGCCACGATGTGTCACCATGACATCTGTGAAGATCATCCAAACGTTAATCTCGGTAGCGCTCGCATCCGCGACCACGCTCACTGCGCTCACTGCCTGTTCCGGTGCAGAAGATATCGCCGCCGATGCTCCCGAGACCAAACTGACACCGACTGAGGTCGCCGAATTATGCGAGAGCGCCGCCAGAAACGCGTCCACCGCCGACGGCGTTGCCTACGACGCCCTAACGGTCTATGCACACGAAGTGCCCACCGACGCAATCACAGGACAGACGTTCGACAGCGAGATCTCCGGTTTTCTCAGCAATGACGAATACATCGGTGAATTCACATTCCGTTGCAGGATCGACGACTCCGACGCCCAAGTGAGCAATTTTTATTTCCCTCCCGAGAACTTTCTCGCCCCGCAATCGGAATCCAGCCCCACAAGGCAAGCACAGCGACAGCACGCACAGCCGCAGCAACCACAGGCACAGGCCGTGGACCCGCAACGCATCGACCCACGAAACAACGGCGCGGGAGTAACCGGCAGGGACGACAACCTGGGCATTTACTATCACAACAAACAAGACTGGCTGTTTCTCGAGGCTCCGGGCAAGGTTGTACCTGGCGCGAAGATTTACAACGTGAACAAAAGCTACTGCTCTACTGGTTTTATCGCGTCGCGGGAAAACCGCACATTCATCGTTACTGCCGGGCACTGCGGCGATGTGGGTGACCAGTTCTACGTCAATGACCAATACGGCGGGTCACTGGTTGTGGGCGAGATGGTCGAATCCTTCTACGAGCGCGACAACACGGGCTTTATCGGCACCGACATCGGACTGATTGAGATTTACGACGATGCCAAGCCGTACGTGGATTCCGCACTGCCCGTAAATTCCCGATTGAAGGGCTGGATCACCCCAACACAAGCGGGGCAAGGCAACATGACCATTTGCCGTCTCGGTGCCACCACTGGCTACTCCTGCGGCAAATTCGTCGAGGTAGATAGGGCCGGCCAATTCGTGTTTCGCAACATCGCTGACAGAGGCGATTCCGGAGGCGCAATCTTCGCGTTCGACGGCACGGACGCATGGGCGCTAGGGGTGACGTCGAACGGCAGCGACTACAACAAGACGCTCACCAGCGGCATGGAAATCGCAGGCGCAATGCAGCACTGGGGCCTCACGCTTCACGGCTAGCCCCTAAAAACACTATGCCGCTGCATAGTGGTCCGGGTCAGGATCCACTATGCAGCGGCATAGTCCGTCAGCGCCTAATTCTTGCGAACGGTGGCGGTCACACCGTCGACAACATCATGGCCTTCGACTGGTTCGGTGACCACATCGAAGGAGGTTGCCAGCGTTTCAGCGGCAATGTGCTCTGCGTGACGACGAGCCCACTCCTCCTTCTCAGCCGGCACCGCAAGCACAACCGCAATGCGATCGGAGACCTCAAGGCCCTCACGCTTGCGCGCATCCTGCAGGCCACGGATGACGTCGGCGGCCCAGCCTTCAGCCTCGAGTTCCTCAGTGACGTTGGTGTCCAGGACGACGAGGCCGACGGCGGCGTCGGCGTCGACACGCGCAGTGCTCTCCGGGTTCTCGGCAACGAGACGCTCGGTGTAGAGCTCCGGAGTAAGCACGATGTCGCCGTCGACCACAACGTCGTCGCCGCGGCGCTCGTAGTTGCCAGCCTTGACGTTCTTGATCGCGCGCTGGACATCCTTGCCCAGCTTCGGACCAGCAACCTTCGCATTAACGACGACCTCGAACGAACCAGCCGAGTCCACATCCGCGGTGAGCTCAACGTCCTTGACGTTCACTTCGTCGCGAATGGTGGAGCGGAACGGCTCAAGTAGATCAGCCTCTGGCAGAGCAACAGTGAGCTTCGGCAGTGGAAGACGGTTACGCAGCTTGTTCGCCTTGCGTACCGACGACGCCGCCGAACACACCGCACGCGTCGCATCCATCGCAGCGACCAGGTCAGCATCCGCCGGCAGGTTGTCTGTCTTCGGGAAGTCAGTCAGGTGCACGGAACGGCCACCGGTCAGGCCACGCCAGATCACCTCAGAGATGTACGGCAGCAACGGCGCGACGGTACGGGTCACGACTTCAAGCACCGTGTAAAGCGTATTGAACGCCTCCGGGTGGGCCTCCTGGCCTTCCCAGAAACGGTCGCGGGAGCGACGCACGTACCAGTTGGTCAGGGTGTCCGCGAAGCGACGCACCTCATCGCAAGCATCGGCGATGCGCGTGTCGTCGAGAGCCTCGCCCACGGCCTCCACCAAGTCGTGGGTCTTGGCCAGGATGTAACGGTCGAGCACGTTGTCGGAATCCACCGACCACTGAGCGTCCTCAGAGGAGTACAGCTGCAGGAAGGTGTACGCGTTCCAGATCGGCAGCAGCGCCTGGCGCACGCCCTCGCGGATACCCTGCTCAGTGACGATCAGGTTGCCACCACGCAGGATCGGCGAAGACATCAGGAACCAACGCATCGCGTCGGAACCGTCGCGGTCGAAAACCTCGTTGACGTTCGGGTAGTTGCCCTTGGACTTGGACATCTTCTGGCCGTCGGAACCAAGCACGATGCCGTGGGCGACGACCTTCTTGTACGCCACACGGTCGAACAGCGCGGTAGACAGCACGTGCTGGACGTAAAACCAGCCACGGGTCTGGCCCGAGTACTCGACGATGAAGTCAGCCGGCTGGCGAGCGTCGTGCTCCTCGCGGTTCTCAAACGGGTAGTGGTACTGCGCAAACGGCATAGAGCCGGATTCGAACCAGCAGTCAAGCACGTCCGGCACGCGGCGCATCATGGACTTACCAGTCGGGTCGTCCGGGTTCGGACGCACCAGTTCATCAATGTGCGGACGGTGCAGCGACTTGGGGCGCTCACCGAAGTCACGCTCGAGCTCATCGAGGGAACCGTAGACATCCACGCGCGGGTGCTCCGGGTTATCGGATACCCACGCCGGCACCGGGGAGCCCCAGTAGCGGGTACGCGAAATGTTCCAATCGCGAGCGCCTTCGAGCCACTTGCCAAACTGGCCATCGCGGATGTGCGACGGGATCCAGTCGATCTCCTGGTTGAGCTCGACCATGCGGTCGCGGATGTCCGTGACCTTCACAAACCAAGCCGGCAGCGCCATGTAGATCAGTGGCTCGCCGGAGCGCCAGGAGTGCGGGTAAGAGTGGACGATGGTCTGGTCACGCACGACACGGCCCTTGGCGCGCAGGTCGCGGATGATGTCGCGGTTCGCGTCGAAGACCAACTTGCCTTCGTAGTCCGGAACCAGCGAGGTGAACTTGCCGTCGGCGTCGACGGGGATGACCAAATCGATGCCGTAGTCCTGGCAGGTGAACATATCGTCTTCACCGAAGGCGGGCGCCTGGTGGACGACACCGGTGCCGTCCTCGGTGGTGACGTAGTCCGCGTTGAGCACCATGAACGCGTTCTCGTGGTCGCGGAAGTAGTCAAAGACCGGCTCGTACTCCAGGCCCTCGAGCTGGGCGCCGGTGAACGTGGAGATGACCTCGTACTCGCCGAGTTCCTTCGCGTATGCGCCGAGCAGGTTCGTCGCCAAGAGCAATGGCGTATCGACGACACCCTCATCCCCCGGCTTCACCAACGAGTACTCAACCTCCGGGTGAACCGCCAACGCCAAGTTCGACGGCAGCGTCCACGGCGTGGTGGTCCAGGCGATCGCAGCCGCATCGTGCAGTTCAGGGTGCTCAGCCCACGTCTTCTCCGCAGCGTAGCCGGCGCGCCCGCCGGTGAACGGCATGGTGACGGTGACGGTAGGGTCCTGGCGGTCGCGGTAGGAATCGTCGAGACGCGTCTCCTGGTTGGACAACGGCGTGTGCTCTGCCCAGGAGTACGGCAGCACACGGAAGCCCTGGTAGATCAAGCCCTTGTCGTAGAGCTCCTTGAACGCCCACATGACAGATTCCATGTACTCCGGGTCCATGGTCTTGTAGCCGTTCTCAAAATCGACCCAACGAGCCTGGCGGGTGACGTACTCTTCCCACTCGCCGGCATAGTGCATGACGGACTTCGCGCAGTATTCGTTGAACTTCTCCAGACCCATGTCATGGATCTGGGCTTTGTCAGTGATGCCGAGCTGCTTTTCTGCCTCAAGCTCCGCAGGCAGACCGTGGCAGTCCCAGCCGAACACACGCGGCACGTGGAAGCCGGTCATCGTGCGGTAGCGCGGAACGATGTCCTTGACGTAGCCCGTCAGCAGGTGGCCGTAGTGAGGCAGACCGTTAGCAAACGGCGGGCCGTCATTGAACACGTATTCTTCGCTGCCTTCACGCTGCTCAAGCGATGCCTGGAACGTTTCATCCTTGTTCCAGTAGTCGAGCACAGCGCGTTCCATCTCGGGAAACTTGTCGCTGCCTCCGGTCATATCGACCTTGGGGTAGACGTTGCCAACCATGACACTCCTCCACACACAATCTGCAGGGACGCATGTGCTGCGCGGTACCACCCTGCTTGGGGCGAAAGCCCCCACTTCATTTGTGGTGAAGGAAGTGACGTCTTCCCATTTAACGTCCGGTTCTAATAAGCGCGATGCCGTTCTTCCGGAATGCTCCCCGGTGATAGCCGGATCAAAGCGTTACGCCCGGAAGTGTAGCACTCCCGGGCGTTGAGGTTTTACTTCTCGTTCGGCGCCGTAGTTGAGCGGGCCTCGAGTTCCTCGAGCTGGGACTCAAGCAGCGTCTTCAGGCGAGTACGGTACTCGCGCTCGAAGGTGCGCAGCTCCGCAATGCGATTCTCCAGCGCAGTCTGCTGCTGCTTCACCGTGTTCATAATCTCGGTGTGCTTGCGCTCTGCGTCTGCCTTGAGCTTGTTGGCCTTCTCCTCCGCTTGGCGGATCTGGGCCTCGGCGCGGGAAGCGGCCTCGCCAGTGGTCTCCTCGGCCTTCTTCTGGGCCTCGGCGACGAGCTGCTTGGCGCGAGTCTCCGCCTCCTGCAGCTGAGACTGGGAGCGGGTCTGAGCGTCCTGCAGTTGCTTCTTGGACTTCGCCTCAGCCTCGGCCACCTCACGCTCTGCAGCGCTGCGTGCGTCTGCCAGCATGGAGGTTGCCTCTGCCTGGGCATCGCTGGTCAGACGGTCTGCCATCTCCTGTGCAAGGCCGAGCACCTTGGCAGCCTGGATGTGCGAATCCTGCGAAGGCTCTGCCTTCTGCGGGGCGGTGTTGACCGCCTTGGACACGCCTTCAGCCGGACGCTTCGCAGCCTGTGCGCAAGCTTCCTCAGCCTGCTTGCGGGCTGCTGCCGCATCTTCCTTGGCAGCCTTAGCCTCAGCCTCGGCCTTGTCCTTGGCTTCCTTCGCGGAACGCAGCTGCGCCTCGTAGTCAGCGCGGATCTTCTGCTCCACCTCGCGGCGGATTGCAGCCTCGTCTGCGGAAGAACCGGCTGCTGCCGGTGCCGCTACGCCAGCGCCACCCTCTTCGAGTCGTGCGCGGAGCTCTTCGTTTTCATCCTGGAGCTGTGCAAGCGCGTCTTCAACCAGGTCGAGGAACTGATCAACTTCGTCCTCGTTGTAGCCCCGCTTGCCAATCGGGGGCTTGCTGAAAGCGACATTGTGCACGTCAGCTGGCGTCAACGGCATTTGCGTTCCCTTCATGTTCTTGTAACGGACCCGCGTCTGCGGGTCGCGAATGCGCCCCACGTTACGGGAACGTACTTAATTTGTCTGCTGAATTGTAACTGTTTCGTCTACACAACGCACATGACAGCGCGCTAATGCAGTGCCGGAACGATCATCGTCGCCCGGATAACCATCTGGAGCAGGGAAAGTGCCAGGAAAAGCACGATCACGCTCACATCGAGCCCTACTCCCCCGTTCAACCTCAACGGGGGGATGAGCTTGCGTAATGCAAACACTGGAGGGTCGGTGATCTTGAACAGTGGTTCCGCCACCATGATGAACCAGTGGGGCGGGTCGAAGTGCTTCGAAAATGCCTGAATCATCTCAATGATGATGCGCACGACGACAATCAGCGAGTAGATGCCGATGACGGCGTAAAGAATTGCTCCGATAAGTGCCACGCGTTCACACCCTACAGGTTGTCTAGCGCAGGCCCGCGGAGCGCTTCAGCGCATCTTTGTCCACGTTGGCGTTTTCCGGGACGATGGCAAACAGGCGCTTGCGAGTGTCCTCACCACGGGACAGGTTGTGCATGCTGCCGCGCAGGCCGAAGCACAGGCCAGCAGCAAAGTCGACGATGCGCTTTGCATCGGCGGTGTCCAGATCGGTGAGGTCCATCACCACTGCGTCGCCATCGCGGAACGGCTCGCCGATCTCCTTGGCATCGTTGTAATTACGCGGAGACACGTTGACGATGCGCGGGGTCGGACGGTAGCTGGCGCGTGTCGACGACACCTCGCGGTGGTCACGCTCATAACGCGACGGACGCTCAGCACGGTCGTACGCGCCAGCGCCAGCAGTCGAGGAAGTTTCGGAGTAGCGCGAATCCTCAAAGTAGGCGTCGTCCTCGTTGTTCTCGATCGGACCGAGGCCGAAGAATTCTTTTGCGCTGCCAAAGAAGGACATAGTGGGGCTCCTTGGGGGTGGTTTTGCGATGAAGGTCAGCCTACGGGGCGGGGCCCAAGCAGCGCTGTTCCGACACGCACGAGATCGGATCCGCACGCGATTGCTGTCTCAAAGTCCCCGCTCATACCGGCCGACAAGATGAGGTCGCGGCCGAGGTGGGCGGAGGTGTCGTCGACAAGCGCACGTGCCCTGCGGAACACCGTCTCGGGGTCGGAGTTCAACGGGGGCACGACCATGAACCCGTCGAGGCGAAGATGCTCGGAATTTTCGACCGCCTCGATGATTTCCGGCACGTCGTCGTAGGAGGCGCCGCCACGGGCGGTATCGCCGTCGTCGGAAAGCTGGATCAGGCACGGCAGGGTGTCCGTGGTGCGGTCGCCGCGCTCGAGGGCAAGCGCCATGCCACGGTCAAGGCCGTGGGCGAGTTTGACCGAGTCGAGCGAGTGGACCTGAGCCGCCCAACGCGCGACGGCGTTAGCTTTCTTGGACTGGATCTGGCCGATCATGGCGATCTGGCACCGCCCATCCAGAGCTTCAGCCTTCGCGCGGGCCTCCTGCTCGCGGTTCTCACCGACGAGGGTGATGCCTGCCTCGGCGAGTTCAATAATGCGCTCAACGGGGTGGAATTTGGTCACGGGCAAGAGTTGCACGCTGCCTTCCGGGCGGCGGGCGGCGCGCTCGGCGTCGTGAATCTGCTTGGTTACGGTTTCAAGGTTATGCATCTGGCATCCAAATCACGCCGGCCTGACGTCCGGTGACGCCCTCGCGGCGATGAGAGAAGAAATCGGTATCGGTGATGGTATCGCGCGGATCTGCGTCGATGTGGGTCACGCCCATGCTCATCAGTTGGCGCACAAGCCCGGCACGGACGTCGATGCCCGCGGTCCCCTGCTTGGTGGTTGTGCGCGAGCCGGGCAAATGCTTTTCGACGTCCGCAGCCATCTCGGCAGGCACCTCATAGGACTCACCTGCCGCCGCCGGCCCGAGCAGCACCTGGATACGCTCCGGGGCTGCGCCAAGCGCCACCATCTCCTCGACGGTGCGGCGCACAATGCCGTTGCGAGCTCCCATACGGCCCGCGTGGGCTGCGGCGATCACACCTGCGCTGTGGTCGGACAGCAGCACGGGGGTGCAGTCCGCAACCAGCACGCACAGCGCGAGGTTTTTCTCGCGAGTCACGATCGCGTCAGTGGTCGCAACCGGCTCATCCGCAGGCCCGTCGACCACGGTGACGGTGTTGGTGTGGAGTTGTTCCATCCACACGAAACGCTCGGCGGGAAGGCCCAAGATGTCGGCGAGACGCTGACGGTTCGCGGCGACGTCGGCTGGGTCGTCGCCAACATGCGTTCCCAGGTTGAACGCATCGTACGGAGAACGCGAAACCCCGCCAGCACGGGAAGTAAACACCATGCGGACGGGGCGGTTGGAAAGATCTGGCATGCCAGCCAGTCTAACTAGCGCATGAAATCAGGCACATCCAAGTCGTCGAAGCCGCCGCCGAACTCCTCGTCGCGGCGCGGACGGGAGTCCTCACGGTCCGTAAACAGGCCACGGTTTGGCTCGTAGCGGTGACGAGCCTGGTAGCTCTCCGACGGCTGCTCGGCGCGGGTCTCGGTCCGGGTCTCAGTGCGTGGCTCGGCCGGCTTCTCCGGCTGGGACTCAAGCTCCTCGGCCGGAGCGACGACGCTTGCCTGCGGGGCGTCCTCGGCAGGACGAGCGTTGGCCTTCTCGTCGAAGCCAGTGGCGATGATGGTCACGCGGACCTCGTCGCCCAGATTGTCGTCGATAATCGTGCCGAAGATGATGTTGGCATCGTCGTCGGCCTTCTCCTCCACGATGGAAGCAGCGTTGTTAACTTCCATCAGGCCGAGGTCGGAGCCACCGGCGACGGAGATGAGCACGCCCTTGGCGCCCTCCATGGTGGTCTCCAGCAGCGGGGAGTTGATGGCCTGCTCAGTTGCGGTCATCACACGGTTCTCGCCGCGCGCGGAACCAACGCCCATGAGCGCGGAACCCGCGTCGGCCATGACGGAGCGCACGTCCGCAAAGTCGACGTTGATCATGCCCGGGATGGTGATCAGATTGGTAATACCCTGAACACCGTTGTAGAGCACCTCGTCAGCCGCGCGGAACGCTTCCATCATGGAGAGCTCCGCGTCTCCGAGCTGCAGGAGGCGGTCGTTCGGGATCACGATGACGGTGTCGCAAACTTCCTTCAGGTTCTCAATGCCAGCCAGCGCCTGGCGGGTACGGCGCTTGCCCTCAAAGGTGAACGGGCGGGTCACAACACCAATAGTCAGTGCGCCCATCTTCTTTGCAATACCTGCGACGACCGGGGCCGCACCAGTACCGGTGCCGCCGCCTTCGCCTGCGGTAACGAAGACCATGTCGGAGCCCTTCAGGGACTCCTCAATCTCCTGCTTGTGGTCCTCGGCAGAAGTGCGGCCAACCTCGGGGTTCGCGCCTGCACCCAGCCCACGGGTGGCTTCTCGACCAATGTCGAGCTTGGTGTCGGCATCGGTAAACAGCAGCGCCTGCGAGTCAGTGTTGATGGCGACGAATTCGACGCCCTTCAACCCCTCCTCAATCATTCGGTTCACAGCGTTGACGCCGCCCCCGCCGACACCGACGACGCGGATCATGGCGAGGTAGTTGGCGGGAGAAGTCATAGCGTAAGTCTCGCCTTTCAAAACTCGGGTGTTCAGTTGCGTCCCATCATGTTTGAAAGCGAAGCATTTTTTGTGTTCTCCCCCGGCGTGTCACAACCCTAAACCTGTACTTTAGGGTTGTGACCTGGGGTTTTAGCGCGAGGTCACCAACTCGGGGTTAGAAATATTGAACTCGTGGCCTTCCAACTGGAGCACGGTTTCGAGCGCCAGCGCCTTATTCGCATTGTCGGTTGCAGCTCCCCACTGGACTACGCGGTCGTCGTCAAGCACGAGCATGTAGGTGTAGTCACCGTTGGCTTTGAGCGCGCGGACGCGAGGCCGGGCAACATCGCTAATCGACGACGCCACCTCCACCGCCTGCGCAAACCGCTCCTGGGCCACCCCCTGGATCTCCACAGCGCCTGCGGGCGGCGCCGCAACGATGAAATCGCGGCCCTCCCGGTCGATCAGGTGCGGCTGGCCATCAATGTCCACCCACGCCACCGGATCATGCTCTGTGATCTCCACACTGACACCGTTCGGCCACGCGCGCGACACTGTTGCGGAATCCACCCAGGGGTTTGCGGCAACATTCTCGGCGGCTCGGCGCGGCTTCACCTTGCCTATCGGCGTGCCGTAATCAATCCCGGTGAGGTTGCGTACTTCCTCCTCGGGCAGGTTCACGGACCCCTCGACGGCAATATCGTTCACGCTCATCAGCGGCGTGAACGGCACGGCCGCGCACACAGCCACAACAATGGCCACCGTTGCTGCGATCGCACCGTACGGGATCTTCCGGTGCTTCGGCTGCTCCTCGGTTGAGTCAGGCATGGGAACTTTTGTGGACATTACTTGCCCGCCAACGCATCCAGGATCTCGTCTGCCAGCATGGTCACACTGCCCGCCCCCATCGTGAGCACCAAGTCACCCGGCTCGGTCACGGACGCAACGGTTGCAGGAGCAGCAGAGAAGTCCGGTTCAAGGTGCACCGGGATGGTCATTTCGTCGCTAATAATGCGCGAGGTCACACCCTCAACCGGGGTTTCACGGGCACCGTAGATATCTAACAGCACGCACTCGTCTGCCAGCGACAATGCCTTAGCAAACTCGCTGGAGAACTCCTGGGTGCGCGAGTACAGGTGTGGCTGGAAGCACACGACCACACGCGCACCGTTGCCTTCTGCTTCCACCTTGTCGCGGGCCGCGGTAAGCACCGCCTCCACCTCGGTCGGGTGGTGGGCGTAGTCGTCGTACACGCGAGTCTCGCCGACGCTGCCTTTGTACTCGAAACGACGGCGCACGCCCGTGAACTCGCTGAGCCCCTGGGCGAGCTTCTCCGGATTCGCACCGACGAGTACCCCACCGAGCAGCGCTGCTGCCGAGTTGAGCACCATGTGGCGGCCCGGGATAGCCATGCTGTAGGTGACCTCGCCGGAGACATCAGGCGTGCGCAAACGCACACCGACTGCGGTGTGCTCGCCTTCCTGGCGCTCTTCGGTAATCACCGCCGCTGCCGGCACGCTCGGGTGGCGCTTTGCGGCTTCTTCAGTGCCGTATCCGTAAACCGTCAGACCACGCTCGATTGCGCGCTCACCGCAAGCTGCGGCGTGTTCGTCATCTAGGCACACCACGATGTTCTTCGCAATGTCCGCAAAATCATCGAACACCTTGAAATACGCCTCACGCGTGCCGTAGAAGTCCAGGTGATCCGGCTCAATGTTCGTAATCACGGCGACATCTGGGGAGTAACGCAACAGCGACGCGTCCGACTCGTCGGCCTCCGCGACAAAAACCTCGCCCTGGCCGTGATGAGCGTTCGTGCCAGCACGGTTGAGTTGCCCGCCGATCGCGAACGACGGGTCTTGCCCTGCTGCTTGCAGCGCCACGACCGCCATCGACGTCGTCGAAGTTTTGCCGTGCGTGCCAGCGAGCAACAGCTGAGTACGGCCCTCCATCAACTCGGCCAGCAGGTCCGAGCGGCGCAGCAGCGGAACACCCTCCCGCTTGGCGCGGACGAGTTCGGGGTTGTCCTGCGGGATAGCAGCAAAGCTCGTCACCACCGCGGTGGGCAGCTCGCCTGAGAGCTCCAGGTGGGCCTCGTCGTGGCCAAGCGCCACCTTCGCGCCCTTGGCCTTCAGTGCGCGAACCGGACGGGAGTCCTTCGCGTCAGAGCCAGTCACGGTTGCGCCTCGGTCCAACAAGATATGCGCCACGCCCGACATGCCAGCACCGCCGATGCCAATGAGGTGCACGCGTGAGAGATCCGTCATCAGTTTTCCTTTCCAGCCGCATCAGCAATGCGGCGCGCGAGGTCCTCGGCAACATTGCCGGCACCGGATTGAGCAATTGCGCGACGCATCTCGGCGCGCACGTCGTCGTTATTGAGCAAAGGCAGCAGCTTCTCGACGAGTACGTCGCCGTTGAGCTCGGCGTCGTCGATACGCAATGCCGCCCCTGTGGCCACCAAGTGTGCAGAGTTCAACCCCTGCTCACCGTTACCGTGCGGCAGCGGGATGTAAATCGCAGGCACTCCGGCCGCAGAGTTCTCCGCAACCGTCATCGCCCCCGAGCGGCACACCACCACATCTGCGACCGCATAGGCCGCCTCCATGTCGTCGATGTACGGCACTGCCGTATAACCCTCGTGGGGTGCAGGTGCGTCGTTCTTGCGCCCGTAGGCGTGCAGCACCTGGTGGCCGGCAGCGGTGATGCGCTCCACTGCATTGGCGAGCGCCGTGTTGATGCTCACCGCACCCTGGGAACCACCAGTGACGAGGACAGTCGTCTTCTCCGGATCAAGGCCCCACGTGCGTAGGCCACGCTCACGCTTTGCCCCATCCGGGTCGACCCCGACACCGGGACGCACCGGAATGCCGACGACATCGCCAGCCATGCCCGAATTCGCCACCGCATTCAAGCCCACGCCGCCGAGCTTGACCCCAAGCTTGTTCGCCATGCCCGCAAGCGCGTTGGTTTCCAGCACGAAAAACGGCAGCCGCAGCGACTTCGCCGCCAAGTACGCCGGCGCGGACACATACCCGCCGGTACCGAGCACCACCTGAGCACCCGAAGACTTCATCGCCTCCTTGGCCTGATTGACCGAACGCAGCAGCTTCGCCGGCACCGCAGCCAACTTCCACGGCTTCTTGCGCGGAATGGGCACCGGATCAATCAACGCCAACTGAAAACCGCGGGCGGGAACAATCGTGGTTTCCAAACCACGCTCCGTGCCCAACGCGACAACATTGGCACCGAACTGATCACGCAACACCTCCCCCACGGCGAGCGCCGGCTCAATATGGCCTGCGGTGCCGCCGCCTGCCAAGACGACGTTGAGTTCACTCATGTAATCCTCCTGCTATCTACGCACGCGGCGCGGCCCACCAGTGGCTTGACGCACCGGCGCCGTCGGGCGGTGATTGCGCTGTACCTGCTCACGTGGGTGCTCGCGAGGCTGGCGTTGCTGTGTGATCGGACGGGGCTCCTGGACGCCAAGCATGCGGTCGAACACTGGGCGGCCGTAGTTCTGCATCGCGGAAATCGCATCCGGCTCGTGGCGAGCCACGTTTGCCAACACACCCATCGCACCCAGGGTGATCACCGCCGAGGTACCGCCGGCAGAGAGCATCGGCAGCTGAATGCCGGTTACCGGCAGCAGACCGATGACGTAGCCGATGTTGACAAACGCCTGCGAAACAACCGCTGCCGTCAGCGCCGCCGCCATCAGCGTCTGGTACTGCGACTGCGCACGCCGAGCGGTACGGAAACCGAAAAAGCCGAGCAAGGCGAACAGGGAAATAACCAAGGTGCCGCCCCACAGGCCGAGCTCTTCGCCGATGATCGCGAAAATAAAGTCGTTGCGTGCCTCAGGCAGGTAGAACCACTTCGCGCGGGACTGGCCAAGACCGACACCGAAAATGTGACCGTCTGCGAGCGACAAAAAGCCTTGGTGGGACTGGAACGCAATACCTTGCGTGTCATCGAAGTGGCCGCGCAGTGCGTCGAAGTACACGTGGAAACGCGCAGAGCGGAAACCTCCGGACAAGAACGCCACAATCAGTGAGAACGCGCCACCAATTCCCAGGTAAACGATTGCCTTCTTTGGCACACCCGCGAAGATCAGGATGAAGGCGACCACAACCGCGAACGACAAAGCCATACCCATGTCGCCCTGTGCGGCAATCAACGCGACACAGATTGCAGCCACGATAAAGAACGCGAGGAAACCGTTGTTGGCCTGGAACAAACGTTGCGGATTTCTGTGTTCGAGCACCTTCGCGCCCCACATCGCGATAGCCACACGGGCCACCTCCGATGGCTGCAGGCGCAGCGGGCCCAGCACAATCCACGACTGGGAACCTACCTCTTCGCGGCCGGTGCCCAAGGGCGTGAGCACCAAGATCAGCAAAATAACGGAAGCGGCCATCAGGACAGCGGAGAAGCTGCGCAGCCGCTCAGGCGGCGTTTTCAGCGCCACCCAAAACGCGATCAGGCCACCGATGACCATGACGGTTTGACGGATGGCCACGCCCCAGACGCTCTCGGAATCTGCGAACGACGTCGCCATTGACGACGACATCACCATGACCACACCAAGACCTGCAAGCACCAGGACAATGCTGCGGATCATGGTGTAGTCGATGAGCGGCCGGGAATCCAGAAACTCCTCGAATTTGCGCACCTTAAGCGCCAATTTTGAGGTTGGCTCGGTCGATCGCGGGGCACGCCGCGTTGTCCCCTGTTGCACCGCCATGCAGCTGCCCTTTCATTCGAGAAGTCTCAACGTGAAGTTGAGCTTACTTGTTATCCGGGCTCCAGTGTCGCATCGCTGCCGCTGCGAAGGCGTCGCCACGCGCTGACATGCCCGAAAACATATCCAAGCTCGCAGCAGCCGGCGCCAACAGCACCGTATCGCCCGGCTGCGCCTGGGTCGCCGCCCACGCAACAACCTCATCCATGGCTTGTTCCGGATCCGTGGAGTCAGAGACAAACACCGGAACGTCCGGGGCGGCCGCGTTGACAGACGCGCGGATGAGCTCACGATCCACACCGAGCAGAGCAACGGCGCGGAACTGATCAGCGTGTGCTTTGACGACACCGTCGACGGCAGCGCCTTTGAGCTGTCCTCCCGCGACCCACACCACCGTGCCCGCACCGGTGAGCGCAGAATCCGCCGCGTGCGGGTTCGTGGCCTTGGAGTTATCCACCCAATCCACACCGCCGCCGGAGTGCACCACCGCCCCACGGTGACCGGCCACGCGGTACTTCTCCAGTGCCCGCTGGATGTGATGCGGCTTGGCCCCCTGGGTCAACGCCACCGCAGCGGCCGCGAGTGCGTCAAGCAGACCGGCGGCTCCGGCGGGCTCGATGCCGTCGGCACTTGCAACGTCGATAGTTTCGCCGCCGAGTTTGGCCACGATCCTGCCGCCCGAAACACCGACCTGGTTGTCGCCAGGCTCTTGAAGTGTGAACCCGATGATGTCGTCGCGACCAGTCTGCTCAGCTAAACGCTGCACCTCCGTATCGTCGATACCTGCAACCGCATGCGTTGCTTGCAATACCTTCGCCTTCGACGCGGCGTATTCCGCAAACGAGCCGTGCCAGTCAATGTGGTCTTCAGCCAGGTTCAGCAGCACGCCAGCATCCGGCACGAGCTCGGAGGACCAGTGCAGCTGGAAGCTGGACAGTTCGGCAACGAGGACATCGACGTGTTCGTCGAGAAGCAGCACCTCTCCGACCGCGGTGCCGATGTTGCCGCAGGCACGTGCGATACGGCCGGAGTCGGCGCCGACTTCGGTCATCATCGCCGCCAGCATGCCCGTAGTCGTGGTTTTGCCGTTGGTGCCCGTGACGACGAGCCACGTCCTCGGTGCGCCAAACACGCCGGCGCGGTCAAGGCGGAAGCACAGTTCAACATCGCCGATGACGTCGATGCCGGCGGCGGTGGCGTCGACAAGAAATGGCGTATCAGGTCGCCACCCGGGCGAGGTGACCACAAGGCCAGTGTCGGCGAAGCGCTCGCGCGCTTCAGCGCTGGAACACACCGCGAAGCCTTTTGCGGTAGCGGCTGCGCGCCCATCCGGGTTGTCGTCGACAACCGTGCAATTCGCACCCGCCTTCGTCAGCAAGTGTGCTGCGCCGAGACCAGAAACACCAGCACCGGCGACTAAAACATGATCTGGCAGCGTCACAGGCCCGCTCCGTTCAACGAGAGCCACTCACCATAAAACGCCGCGAGGCCAAGCATGACCGACATCCCGGAGATGATCCAGAAACGCACCACTACGGCAGTCTCTGGCCAGCCGCCGTTTTCAAAGTGGTGGTGGAACGGCGCCATGCGGAACACTCGCTTGCCGGTGGTCTTGAAGGACGCAACCTGAATCACCACGGAGGCGGCCTCCAGGACGAACAACGCGCCGATGACAACCATCAGCAACTCGGTGCGCGAAGCAACCGACAGGCCCGCAACAAGGCCACCGAGTGCCAGCGAGCCAGTATCCCCCATAAAGATCTTCGCGGGTGCGGCGTTCCACCACAAAAAACCCACGCAGGCGCCAAAACCGGCCGCTGCGAGGATAGCCAGGTCCAACGGGTCGCGCACCGAGTAACAGCCAGCGGTCGCGACAGCGTCACAAGAGTTACGGAACTGCCAGAACGTAATGCCCGAGTAGGCAGCCATCACAAGTGCCGTCGTACCAGCGGCCAACCCGTCGAGACCGTCAGTCAGGTTCACTGCATTCGACCACGCGGCCAGCAGGATGTAGATGAACACCAGGAAGATGATGGTGCCCACCACACCCCCGCCGATGGCGAGGTTGATCGTGTCGATGTCGCGCACGAACGACAAGAACGTCGAGCCAGGTGTCAGACCGTTCTCGTCCGGGAACTGCAAGATAAGCAGCCCGAAGGCGATAGAAATGAGAAACTGCGCCACAAGCTTCGCCGTCTTATTGAGGCCAAGGTTGCGGTGCATGAACAACTTAATGCCGTCATCGGCAAAACCTACGAGGCCGAGCGACAGCGTAAGCCCCAGCACGATCAGGCCCGAGGCAGTAAACGCCGTGTGGCCCGTAGCCAAGGCTGAGAGACTGCCGCCGACGTAGCCAAGCGCGATTGCTAACAAAATAGCGATGCCGCCCATTGTTGGCGTGCCACGCTTGCGGGCGTGCGACTTCGGGCCGTCCTCGCGGATCTCCTGCCCCATCTCGCGGCGATGGAAATATCTAATGAGCAGCGGGGTCACAAAAATCGAGACCAGGAAACTAAGAATCCCGGCGCAAATGACTTGAACCATGAAGTGTTACCTCGCTGCTGTTTCGTTATTCATGTTGAACTATCTAAGCGTATGCCCTTGCAGTAGCGCCTCGGCCACTGCCCACAGTCGCGCTACGTTTGATGCTTTTACCAGCACGACATCGCGGTCGGTGCGCGACTGCCAGTCGTCGATACCCGCTGGCGGCATAGCCAACAGTTCGCGCACTACCTCGCTGGCTTCGGCAGCATCGGCGACGCTGCTGGTGCGGATGCCGAATTGCTCAGCACGCTCGGCCAGCGCTTCCATCGACGCATTATTCCCGACAGTGATGAGGTCGGTGACGCTGTAGCGCGCCAACTCATCGGCAAGCGCCGCGTGCTCGTGTTCCGCACCGGCGCCAAGTTCGCCCATCTCCCCCAGCACCGCAAGAGAGCGCACACCTGGGCGCGCCGCGGCGGTGTAACCCAACGCGGCAATGGCAGCCCGCATCGATTCAGGGTTGGCGTTGTAGGCATCGTTGATCACGGTCACGCCATCGGCGCGGGTGTTGACGTCCATGCGGTTGACCGACACGGAATGTGCATCAGACAACGCCTGCGCGACAGTTGCGGCATCCATGCCCGATTCAATGCCGACTGCAGCTGCAGCCAGCGCATTGCCCACCTGGTGGGCACCGAACACGTTGAGGGTTACGCGCTGCGGATCACCCTTCGGGGTGTGCATGATAAACGACGCACGCGCCACCGCATCCAGTTCCACATCGGTGGCGTAGTAATCCGTTGCCGTATTGCCGTTGGCGGAAAAGCGCACCACGCGTGCCTTCGTCCGCGGAGCCATCGCGTTGACCAGGTCGTCGTCGGCGTTGAGCACCGCGATGCCATCGGCAGGCAGCGCCTCAACGAGTTCGCCCTTGGCCTGCGCGATGTTCTCGCGGGAGCCGAACTCCCCCAGGTGCGCCGAGCCCACGTTAAGCACCACACCGATCTGCGGTGGTGCAATCGTGGCCAAGTGCGCAATGTGGCCGATACCGCGCGCCGACATCTCCGCGACCAGGAACTTCGTCTCCTCCGTGCAGCGCAGCACCGTGTATGGGTGGCCGATCTCGTTATTAAACGACCCCGGAGGAGCCACCGTCTCGCCCGCACGCTGCAGGACCGCCGCGATCAGGTCCTTCGTCGAGGTCTTGCCGGCAGAACCAGTCACGCCGATGATCCGCAACCCGTGGTTCTCCATCAGTTCGCGGGCCACATAGGTGGCCAACTTTGACATCCCATCCACAACGCCTGCTGCGGAGCCAGTTGGATCGTTGACCGCCAGGTCCGAGTTGTCGTCGGCACTGGGCGGTCGCTTCTCGACGACCACAGCCGGCCGACCGACCTCCCTCGTGGTCAACGACGCCGTGGCACCCGCCGCAGCCGCCTTGCCCACAAAGTCGTGGCCATCCACGTTCGCACCCGGGAACGCAACGAATAGCCCGCCGGGGCCGATCTTGCGGGAATCAAACTCCACAAACCCGGTCACCGAGGCGTCCGGATCAGCCTCCGGGCTCAAGTGTCCTCCGGTGATCTCCGCGATCTGGCGAAGCGTCAGTGCAATCATGCGTTCCTCTTCTCTCGGCGGGCGCGAAGTGCGCGCCGCATCTCTTCGCGGTCATCAAAATGGTGCTTGGTGTCGCCGATGATCTGTCCAACCTCGTGGCCTTTACCCACGACAATGATGGCATCGCCGGGCTTTGCCCACTCGACGAGCGCGTCGATCGCCCTCGCACGGGAGCCTTCCTGGATGATCTCGGCTGCCGTTTCTGCGTCGCGTGCGCCTTGCAGCACCGCTGCGCGGATCGCTGCCGGGTCTTCGGTGCGCGGGTTGTCATCAGTCACCACAACAAAGTCTGCGCCCTTCGCTGCTTCCGCTCCCATGAGGGGGCGTTTCGAGGAATCTCTGTCACCACCAGCGCCGATCGCCACACCAATCCGGCCATCGACCTGTCCACGCAGCGTCTGAAGCACTGCTGCGACAGCGGCCGGCTTGTGGGCGTAATCCACAACAGCTACAAAATCCTGGCCTTCATCAATTCGCTCCATGCGCCCCGGCACCGCCGCCTGCTCTAGGCCTGCGACAAACGCTGCTACATCGACACCAACCTGCGCCGCAAGCGTGGTGGCAAGGGCGGCATTGGCGACGTTAAACGCACCCGGCATCGGCAGAGCAAACTCCACCTGACGCTCTGGAGTGTGAAGTCGAATGTGCTGGGTTCCGGTGTCGTCGATACGCAATAGCTCCGCAGTGACTTCTGCATGCTCACCGCGGGTTGCCACCGTCACCGGGTGCTCCGCGCGCGCGGCCATCTTCTGACCCCAAGAATCGTCGACACAGATCACGCTGCGCTTCGCGTGGAGGTCGCTCGACGGGTCAAAGAACAAGGCTTTCGCCTCGAAGTAGTCCTCCATCGTCGGGTGGAAATCAAGGTGATCCTGCGACAGATTGGTAAAACCAGCGACGTCGAACTGGGCTCCCGTCACGCGCCCAAGCATGAGCGCGTGGGAGGAAACCTCCATCACCACATGCGTAACGCCCTCGTCGCGCATGCGGGCAAACAGTGCCTGCAACGTCGGCGCCTCAGGCGTAGTCAACTCGGTGGCCACATCGCGGCCCATGATCTTCGTGCCCGTCGTACCAATCAGGCCGACCTTGCAACCAGCCTGTGTCAGTCCACGCTCCAGCATGTACGTCGTGGTGGTCTTGCCCGACGTCCCAGTCACGCCCAGCAGCGTGAAGTCCTTCGACGGATGCCCGTACACCTCCGCGGCAACATGGCCAAGAATCGCGCGCACATTATCGACGACCAACACCGGCCGGCGATCCGACGTCTGCTGGATGATCGCAAGACCTTCTTCGTCAGTCAGAATCGCACCTGCGGCCGAATCGAACGCGTACGACGCGCCATGCACCCGCGTGCCAGGCAGCGCAGCAAACAAGCCACCGGGCTCCACGTTTTGGGAATCAAGACCAATAAACGACACCTCAAACGGTGCCTGCGGCGCATTGACGATGCGTGCCCCCGCAATCTCAGCGAGGGATGTCAGCGTGGGCGCTGAGGACATGATAATTCCTTCCTTTCAGGGCCGTTACTGGGCTTGCAGAACAAACGGTTCCGCGGGCGGGCTCGGCGGGATATTTTCCTTATCCAACATCCAGCTCGCAATCTGGCGGAACACCGGCGCCGCAGACTGGCCACCGGCACCGCCGTCGAGTACACCGCGCTGCGGCTCGTCCAGCATGACCGCCACAACAAATCTCGGATCGTTCGCCGGGGCAATACCCGCAAACGTAATCCAATACTGGCTCTGTGAGTATGCGCCCGTTTCCGGGTTCACCTTCTGTGCAGTACCTGTCTTGCCAGAGAACTGGTAGCCCTCTAGCGCATTTCCTTGTGCAGTACCCGACTGGTTGCCGGTCGGGTCTTCTTGGAATGCGGCACGGAACATATCCACCGTTGTACGCGCCGCCTCCTTGCTCACCACTTGGTTGCGCTGCGGCTCATCCTGCGGGATATCTTGCCCGTCCGGTCCGACGATGCGCTCGATGATGCGTGGCTGGATGCGCTCGCCGTCGTTGGCCAACGCCTGGTACACACTCGCCATCTGCAGCGCAGTCCAGCTCATGCCCTGACCGATTGGCAGGTTGGCAAAGGTACCGCCCGACCACTGTTCAAGCACCGGCAGCAGACCCGGCGACTCATTGGGCAATTCAATGCCGGTCGGAGCACCGATACCGAAACGGTTGAGGTAATCCCAGTAGCGCTCCTCGCCGAGGCGCTGCGCCAACTGCAATGTGCCCACGTTGGAGGACTTACCGAAGATGCCTGCGGTGGTGTACGGCAGAACATCGTGCTGCCAGGCGTCGCTCACTGTCACACCGGCCATGTCGATCGAGCCCGGCACCTGGTGCACCTCGAACGGGTCAGTCACCCCCTGATCGATTGAAGCCGCTGCAGCGATGACCTTTGCCACCGAGCCTGGCTCGAACGGGTGCGAGATCGCTGGGTTTTCAAAATCCTTACCCTGCTTGATCTGCTTTTCAATATCCCCGTTCGGGTTGATGGTGTCTGTATTTGCCATCGCCAACACCTCACCCGTGTGAGCGTCAAGGACGACAGCCTCAGCCGACTTTGCCAAAGAGTTTGCCTTTGCCTGCTCAAGCACTTGCTGCACATACGTCTGCAGGTCGAGGTCTACCGTGAGCTCAATGCGCGCACCAGGTACCGCTGGCACCACATCGCGCAGGGAGCCCGGAATGGACTGCCCACCTCCCGAGACGTCCTCGGTCGAGCGGCCGTCGATACCGGTAAGCACCGCATCGCTAGAGGCCTCAAGGCCGAACTGACCGTGCCCGTCCATGGAAACCTTGCCAATGATGTTCTCCCCCACAGCACCGTTCGGGTACTGGCGGATGTCCTGCTGGTCAGCAGCCACACCGTGGAACTTCGCCGCCACCTTCGCAGCGACATCCGGGTCAACGTTGCGCACTAAAACTTCGTACGACGTGTCGGCGTGGAGCTTGTCCAAAATCTCCTTGGCACTGACACTGCCCACAGTGCGCAACTGCTCTGTGTCTGTACCCGTAGGCTGTGGATCAGTTTCGCCACCGATCATGCCGGGGATCTCATTCGCCATTGTGCGCAGCACGTCTTCAACGCGGGCGTCGAGCTGCGCGTCGATATCTGCCTTGGGGACGCCGTCGATACGCATCTGCAGCTCTTGCTGCTGTCGCAGTTCCTCACGCAACTGCTTCGGCGAGACCGTCAACGACCTTGCCTGCATCGTGTACGCCAACTGCTTGCCGTCACGGTCCACGATCTCACCGCGACGTGCTGGCTCAACATACTCGCGCTGGCGTTGCACCTTGGCAACTTCACGCAACTCGCCGCCGATGATCACTTGGACCCAAAACAGGCGTGCGATCAGCAAGGCTGCGACGCTGAGGAACACAAGCGTCAAAAGGAATACACGGTGGTTGGTGATGTGACGCTGACTCTTCCGTGGCGCCGGACGCTTCCGGGGTGTGCCCGTGGATGTCACGTGCCCTCCTCACCTACCAAAACTGCTCATTGACTCGTTTATCATGCCCCGCACAAATGCGAAACGAGGTTGCGCCACACGCCTGCGGCACAACCCCCACCGTTAACGTCTATTCGCCGGCGGGCACATTTGCCTGATACGGCGCCACGTTGGCAACCTGCGGTGCTTGCTGCGGACGAGGCGGAGCTTGATTGCCACCTGGAACCTGAGTCAGCGCATCCGCCAGCTCGCGGGTTGCACGGTCATCACTGCTTGCACGGCCCTGACGCAACGCTTCGCCGTTAACGTCGACAATCTTGGCAACCTTTTCTGGGTTGAAAGGCCGGCGCTCTTCAGCACGACCATCTTCCATGACCTCCACTAGGCCAGGTTCTCCAGCGACCACCATGCCTGCGCCTGCAGCGCGCTGTGCGATCTCCGCAGCAGAACGACGATCCTCTAAGTCACGGTTGAGCGACTCGACCTCGTTGGCAAGTTCACGCTCCTTCGACTGCAGCTGCTGGATGGTGAAGGTTTGTGTCGTGGCCACGCCGGACAGCAGCATCGCTATAGCAATACCGATCACCAGCAGAGGCACCGCAAGTGCGGACACTGCGGAAAAACGCGACGGCGCCGCGACCGTGCCAACCCGACGCCCACGCACAGACACAACCTGCTGCGAGCCGAGGCGCCCCCGCCCTCGGGAGTGCGGCACATGCGGCTTCACACCCGGCATCGTGCGACGACGTGCCGGAGCGCTTGTACGGCTGGTGCGGGCACTGCCATCGCGCGTCAGCGTCATCGCGCGGGAGCCACCTCGTGTGTCTCGTGCTGCCATGGTGTCCGTCCTCAGATGGTTGTGTGTTGTACGTGGTTTGTTGTGGGTTATGTGGTTGTCGTTGAGTGCTTAAGCTTCTCGACGCCGCGCACCCTCACCGGTGCTGCACGCGAGTTGCGCTCAATCTCTTCCTGCGGAGCTTTTTCCGCCCCGCGGGTGATGAGTTTGAACGTTGGCTCGGTGCCCGGCAGATCCATCGGAAGTCCCGCCGGCGTCTTTGAAGCTGTCAGTTCAGCGAAGGCAGATTTGACGATCTTGTCCTCGAGCGACTGGTAACTCATGAACACTGCTCGCCCGCCGACGCCGAGCAAATCCGTAATCACCGGAACCACTCGCTCGACAGCCTCAAGCTCGCGGTTGACCTCAATCCGCAGCGCCTGGAAGGTGCGCTTCGCCGGGTGACCGCCAGTACGTCGCGTGGCGGCCGGGATGGTGCTGTACAGCAGTTCCACGAGCCGGTCCGCACGGTCGAACGGCGCACGCTCGCGCTCCTTCAGCACAGCCGACGCAATCTTGCCTGCGAAACGTTCATCGCCGTAGGACTTCAGAATCCTCGCCAGGTCTCCGTGCGAGTACGTGTTAAGTACCTCGGCCGCAGTGATGCCGGTGGTCGGATCCATGCGCATATCCAGCGGTGCGTCACCGCGGTAGGAAAAGCCACGCTCCTCCTGGTCCAACTGCATCGATGAAACACCGAGGTCGAACAGCGCACCAGCCACACCGTGCTGCCTCACAAGGTCGAAGGTCTCGCCCTCCCCCGATGCGATCTCGTCGCCGATGTAGTCGAACCGGCATTGCACCGGAGTGAAACGCTCACCGAACTGAGCCAGGCGCTCAGTCGCCTGCTGCAGCGCATTCGGGTCGCGATCCACACCGATCACGCGCGCTTGCGGAAATACGTTGAGAAAGTGTTCGGTGTGGCCACCAGCGCCAAGGGTTCCATCGACAATGACGGCGTTGGCGCCGAACGCCTCTACAGCTGGGGCCAGGAGTTCGGCCATGCGGTCGCGCATGACCGGCACATGCCCATGAGGGTCTGCAGCGTGTGTGCGGTACACCATCCGGGCTCACCCCTCGCGGTCAGTTAGTCGTCGGCTCCTTCTAAGCCGGGGAGTATGTAGAGCCCTGTCCGGGGCGGCTGTTCTGATGTCGGGGAAGTACACCAGAATGCTTCACGCCCCGGACAGAGTCCGTACACACTCTCCGAATTGGTTGCCCGCTGTTGGGTAGTCAGTCCTACAGCAGACCGGAGAGAATGTCGTCGTCATCCGCCGCGGAGAACGCGGCTTCAGTCTCTTCTTGATACTTATTCCAGGACTCAAGATCCCAGATCTCGAGAAAATCCACAGAACCGATAACTACGCATTCCTTGGAAAGGCCTGCGTACTCACGGTGTGCCGGCGACAGGGTGATACGTCCGGACCCATCGAGCGTTTGCTCATCCGCACTGGCAGCCAGATTGCGGATAAACGCGCGCGCCTTCGGGTTCGTCCTTGATGCTGCAGCGGCCTTGCGGGCGCGTGCAGCAAACTCGTCCCGCGGGTACACCGCGAGGGAGTGGTCCTGCCCTTTGGTCACCATCAGGCCGTCTGCCAAGTCCTCACGGAACTTCGCAGGCAGCGTCAGGCGCCCTTTGTCGTCGAGCTTGGGAGTGTAGGTTCCCAGAAACATCCGGCGACCTACCTTCCTTCACCTTCAGAGATTGGCATTTGCAGTTTTCTCGGCTTCGCTCCGCATTACGCACGTAGTCAAGATGCGCACCACGGTGCTCCGCTGTGCCCCACTTTAACCCACTTCCCCCCACAAACGCCACACTCTGAGCAACTTAGTTCCCACAACAAGAAGAACACGCAGGTCAACGGCCACAATCCCCGTGGGGCAATTACCCGCCAATGTCCCCCACTTACCGCCACATCCCCCACTACAACCCCATCAATCACCTACAGGCACACGAGACGCAACCCGCTCCGAACGTCCTTTAACAGGCAAAATGGCCGGATCAAACCAACGGGTGGGGCAAAGTGGGGAATGTGGGGCGAAGTGGGGATAAAAAATCGCCCTCCCGAAGAGACCCGGGAGGGCGAAGGGAAAGCTAAAAGCTACTGACGATCCTCAAACCGTCGACGGAAGCTCTCCTCCAGGCTAACACTGCGCGGCGAGCGCGACTTGGACTGAGCCTGCGCTCGCTGCAGCGAAACACCAGCGGCAGCCGGGGTACGGAGCGCCATGATCCCCCCATAGAACATCACACCGAAGCCGACGATGCTCAACACCACAGTCCACAGACTCCACGACGCCAGCGCCACTCCCCCAAGAAGAAGGACAAGGCCCAGCACAATGAGGGCGAGGCTACGCATAGTCAGCCGGCCCGACGGGCGCGAAGCACCATACTCAGAGGACGGAGCGACCGAGGAACCGAACTTCGGGTCGTCCGCAAGGAGCGACTGCTCGATCTCGCGCAGTGCGCGCATTTCCTGCTCAGAAAGAGACACTACTTTCTCTCCAGATCCCAGCTATGAATGAACAATGTATGGATACAACGAACATCGTACCCACATTGTTCCCGCGCCTTATTACGCCGCCATTGACGCATCACCCCCAGTGGTGTCCAGGAGAAAGTCCTCAGCCGAACCGATAAGGCTTGAGACCACGACCGGCGACGGGTTGTCGTCGATCCCAGACGCCACCCTCGCCCGGCGCGCCGAGTATGCAGAAAATACCGTCGCCCAGTGCTGGCCACTTTCCCCGGTGAGCGCGAGCTTGTCCCACGCATTAGTTGGCAGCCGCTTCCGCTTCCGGAGCACAATGCTGCGAGCGTTGCATGCGCCAGCGATGCGCAGTGCAGCCCGGTATGCGTTTTCCATCGCAAGGTCGTAGCGCCTTGCCGCAAAGTCAGCATGCGCCTGTGCAAGCAGTGCCTCCGCAGAGAAGATGAACGAGTCAAACTTTCGCGGCGCCCCCATATCCCCGTACGCCCTGCCCGTTGTGGCTGAAACTACGCTTCCCATGACACTTTCCCCTTTCGCTGTTACCAGTGCATGTCGCCTTTTGATTGCCCATGACCTTAGAAGTCACCCACGACACCACAACCAAAAATTAGCACGTTTGTTCGACTGTTCGAACGAGGATGTGTGGTCAAGCCCCGCAACAGGCACATAAGTGGTTCGATAGTGGGGTGCACATTGAGATCCAAAGGCTGACCAATGCGGAGTTTTCTTTCCTCGTGCCACGGTTGGTGGACATCTACATGGAAGCTATGGGGTACCCCCAAACCATGCGCGCGCAGCGTTTACGCGTGTGGCGTGGAGAGGTCACCTGGCCAGGCTTTTCCGCCGTGGCCGCAATCTCGGACAACAGCGTCATCGGAGTGGCCTACGGTTTTCTCGGCGCGCGGGAGCGCTGGTGGGACCAACAACTCGTCAAAGCACTCACTCAGCAACGTCTAGACGGCATGCTTTCTGACGACGACCGTGCGCTACTGGCCAACTACTTCGAAATCGCCGAAGTGCATGTGGATCCGAGGCACCAGGGCCGCGGCATTGGTGCGGCGATGCTCAGGGAACTGCTCGCATCGACATCAGCTCGTTGGGCTGTCCTATCTACTCCCGAGGTAGACGGCGAAGCTAATAACGCATTTGGGCTTTACCGCAAGTTTGGGTTCCAGGACGTTGCTCGCAATTTTTATTACGGAAGCGACCCTCGCCCGTTTGCGATTCTCGCACTCGACATGGCGGGCACACCTCATGTCGGCGAGGCTGACTAGGGTACGTTCCAGAGAGATTTTCGTAGACGACGGTGAGGAGCAGCGTGGCTACACACGAATTGGGGATTGGGAACTTAAGTGCGGTGCCTGGTGTCGTCGAAAAGCATTTGGAGCAGTTTTTCGACGAACACGGGCCGGCAATTTCCGCGATCGGTGAGCCTGTCTCGGAAGCAGTCGCGCACTTGCGCGCGTTCACACTGGGTGGTGGCAAGCGAGTGCGTCCGCTGTACGGCTGGGCCGGTTTTGTCGGCGCCGGTGGTTTGGAAACTAGCGGCGAGGACCCAAACGCGGTCTTGCGCGCGATGAGTGCGCTTGAGTTCATCCAGGCGTGTGCGCTGGTCCACGACGACATCGTGGACGCCTCCGATACCCGTCGCGGAAACCCCACGGTGCACCGCAGTGTGGAGGCCCAGCACCTCGAAAACCATTGGCTGGGCGACGCTGCGACGTTTGGCGTGAACACCGCGATTTTGCTCGGCGATCTCGCCTTAGTCTGGGCGGAAGATATGTGGCGCTACTCCGGTGTTTCGTTGGAGGCGCTGCAACGCGCCGCGGAACCGTGGGTGGGTATGCGCACGGAAGTCATCGGTGGGCAGATCCTTGATATTTCGTTGGAAAGCCGTGGCAGCGAGTCTGCGGACATGGCGGATCGGGTGAACCGGTTTAAGACCGCCGCGTACACGATCGAGCGTCCGCTTCATCTTGGTGCGACTATTGCTGGTGCCGACGATGAGACCATTGCGGCATTCCGTGGTTACGGACGCGATATTGGCATCGCATTCCAGCTTCGCGACGACCTCCTCGGTGTCTTCGGCGACCCAGCAATCACCGGAAAACCCGCGGGCGATGACCTGCGCGAAGGAAAGCGCACTGTCCTTTACGCGACGGCGCTTGAGCTTCTCGACGCCAACGATGCCGACGAGCTCCGCGCCGGTGTAGGTACCGCCACCGACCCAAAGGTGCTTCAGCGCCTCGCCGATCTCATCCGCCAAAGTGGTGCGGAGGATGCGGTCGAAGAGCGCATTAACCGTCTCACCGCGTCCGGCATTGCTCACCTGGATACCGCCGGTATTACTGCTGAGGCTCGCCAGGCACTATCCGAGTTGGCCCACAAGGCCACAGACCGGCGTATGTGATGGCCGGTAAAATCCGGCCGATCCCCCTCGGCGTTGTCGCAGCCGTTCTCATCGCGATCGGTTCCTTTGGTGCCGGAGCGACGCGTTACCGTGACGGCCTCATGCGCTCGATAGGCCTTGAGTTCCTCACGTACGGCCACGGCCGCGGCATGATGGACGGCCTCCTGATGGCGGGCACTGGTCTTCTCGTGTTTGCCTGGCTGTGGCTGTGGCGCACCCGCCCAGGCGAGCAGACCGTGCTCCGTGCGGTGTGGTCGTGGGCCGCTCCACTCGCCTTGAGCGCACCAATCATGTCGCGCGACGTGTACTCCTACCTCATGCAGGGGGCAATGCTTCGCGACGGCTTCGACCCCTACTCCGAAGGCGCCGCTATCAACCCCGGCCCGTATTTGTGGGAGGTCTCCCACGACTGGCGCAACACCACAACGCCGTACGGGCCACTGCACTTGGGCATTGGCAAAGCGGTGACCACGATTGTCGGCGACCACGTCGCGTTTGGCGTCGTTGCCTACCGGCTGATCGCGCTGGCAGGTTTCGCGCTCATTGTCTGGTCGGTACCGCGCATCGCGCGCCTCGCAGGTGCTAGCCCCGGGTTTGCACTGTGGGTAGGTGTAGCCAACCCTGTCATGCTGTTGCACCTGATTGGCGGCATGCACAACGAGGCGGTCATGGTCGGCCTGGTGTGCGCGGGCCTGTACCTGTGCATGCGACACACGTGGTGCACCCCCGGAATCGTGCTCATCGCATGCGCGGTATCGCTCAAGGCCACGGCTGCGTTCGCGTTGCCGTTTGTGGTGTGGCTGATGGTCACGCGTCGCGCCCGCGTCCACGATGTGCCCCACCACCTCGCCGCGCTTGCCGTCTCTGGAGCCTGGGCGCTGGCGGTCTCGGTCGCCGTCATCCAGGTGGTGACGTGGGTCTGCGGCTCAACGTGGGGTTGGCTCGAGGAAATCACCGGTAACTCGAAGGTGATCAATCCGCTGGCTGGTCCGACGTTCGCCGCAGAACTGATTACCCCGCTCGTGCAGTTGGTCAACGACGACTTCAGCTACAACACAACGCTTGCAGCCACCCGCACGGTGTTCAGCTTCGCGATGCTCCTCGCGCTCGTGATCACGTGGTGGTGGTTCCGCCCGGCGCGCGGCAAGGCCTACGCGCCGCGGATGCTGGCGGGCACCACCGTGGCGTATACGGCAGCGTTTGTCACCAACGCGGTAACGCTGCCGTGGTACTACGCCTCCATCTTGGCGCTCGTGGGCACGTTCCGGGCACCGGCCTGGGTAGCTAGAATTACTACCGGCGCATCCGTCGTCGTGGCACTCGCGTTTACAGGCAGCGGCAACCACAGGCTCTACGACGTGTGGTTCCTCGCCGCAGCCTTCATCGTCGCCGTGGTAGCGACTCGCTGGGTGTTTAGAACGCCATCGCTTGCGCACGACGAATAACTTCGCGCGCTTTCTGACCATGCAAGGCGTCAATCGGGCGCCCCGGCAGCGAATCCTCCGCGGTGTAGAGGAATGTGAGGATCTCCTCGTCGTTGTAGCCGCCATCGGCAAGCACAGTGATCGCGCCTGAGACGAACTTCGACAGCCCATCCTCACCGATCAGCCCAGCCGGGATGAATTTTTTACCATCCCGGATGTACATGACAAGTTTGCGGGCACCGACATAGTCGTGCACACGAGTGACCGGAACGCCCAACGCTTCGGCGGCGTCGGGAAAGGCCAGCAAGGTTTCGTCGCTAAGCAATTGCTCGAGATTCGTTTGTGTGCTCACGGCGCACGATTCTACCCTGGGGTACATGGCAACACTCGCTCCAGGCACAACTCTCGACGAACGCTACGTCGTGGACCGCGCCATCGCCCGTGGTGGCATGGCCACGGTGTATCGCTGCATCGATTCCCGCCTGGGCCGGGAAGTCGCTGCGAAAGTCATGCACGAGCAATACGTCCACGACGCTGTGTTTCGCGACCGCTTCCGGCGCGAAGCCCGCGCGATGGCGCAGCTCAGCCACCCTAACTTGGTCAACGTGTACGACTTCTCCGCGTCCGGCAACAACGTGTTTCTCATCATGGAACTCATCACCGGCGGCACGCTGCGCGAATTGCTCGCCGAGCGTGGTCCGATGCCTCCCCACGCAGCCGCCGAAGTGATGCGCGGCATGCTCACGGGACTGTCCGTCGCACATGAGAAAGGCATGGTGCACCGCGATATTAAGCCGGACAACGTGCTTATCGACGCCTCCAGCCGCGTCAAACTCTCCGACTTCGGCCTCGTGCGCGCAGCCGCCGAAAACACACATTCGACCGACCAAATCGTGGGCACCGTCGCCTACCTCTCCCCCGAACAAGTCGACGGCAGCCCCATCACAGCCGCATCGGATGTGTACTCCGCCGGCATCGTGTTGTTCGAACTCCTCACCGGCCGCACGCCATTTCACGGCGACACCCCCATCGCGCACGCGTACGCACGCCTCCATGGAGATGTGCCCGCGCCGTCCTCACTCATTGCCGGGGTGCCAATGCTTTTCGACGAGCTCGTCGCCACCGCAACCGCCCGCACCCCCGAAGCGCGCTTCCGCGATGCGGGAGAATTCCTCGCCGCACTCGACGACGTAGCAGCCGAACTTGCACTGCCGGATTACACCGTGCCTGCCCCGCGCAACGCCGCAGCCACGCGAGCCGCAGCACACCCGACTAACTTCGGACTAGTCAACAACGCCACACAGCGACGCCTCTTCCCCGATGACGAGGCGCCAACGCGAGTCGCCCCCGCAGTTGAGAGGCCAACTAAGCAGGCGTCCCCAGAACTGCCGTCACGCAGCCAATGGCCCGCTGCACAGGCGTCTCCGGCTCCGGTTCCGGCCCCCGTTCCGCCTGCAGCCGCCCCCGTGCCCGCACCCGTGCCACCACGTGCACCCCGGCCTGCCGCTCCCAATCCGGCAAAGCGCCCCGCAGTCAAGCCGGTAACTAACCGCTCTCTGATCGGTGTCGTGCTCTACACCGCTGTTGCAATCGCCGTAGTAGCTGCGGTTGGTCTGGGCGCATGGTGGTTCGGCTCCGGGATGTACGGCGACATCCCGGAGATCGTCATCCCGCGGTAGCGCTGGCCGAGTAGCGCTGTCTTAGTAGCGCAGCATCTCTGCAACGAGGAACGACAGCTCGAGTGCCTGCTCGGTGTTCAGACGCGGGTCGCAAGCGGACTCGTAACGGCCCGGCAGATCCACATCAGTGATGTCCTGCGCACCGCCGAGGCACTCAGTGACGTCTTCACCCGTGAGCTCGATGTGAATACCACCCGGGTGGCTGCCGAGTTCGCGGTGGACCTCGAAGAAGCCCTGAACTTCGTCGATGATCTTGTCAAAGTGACGCGTCTTGTAGCCATTGCTCGACGTGAACGTATTGCCGTGCATCGGGTCCGACTGCCAAATGACCTTGTGGCCGGAGGCCTCAACCGCCTTGACAATGCCAGGCAGTACTTCGCGGATCCGGTCCTGCCCCATGCGGATCACCATGGTCAAACGACCCGGCTCGCGGTTCGGATCAAGCTTATCTGCGTAAGCGACAGCCTCTTCTGGAGTGGTGGTCGGGCCCAACTTGATACCGATCGGGTTGCTGATCATCGCGGCGAAGTTGACGTGGAAATCGTCGATACCGCGGGTGCGCTCACCGATCCAGAGCTGGTGGGCGGACAGATCGTAAAGCTTCGTCTCACCCTTCGAATCCGTGGCCAAACGCAGCATCGCACGTTCGTAATCCACCAACAGCGCCTCGTGAGATGCGTACACGCTGGACGTACGCAGGTTCGTGTCGCTGACGCCACAAGCATCCATGAACGCAAGCGAACGCGAAATCTCGCGAGCAAGTGCTTCGTAACGCGCACCCGCCGGCGAGTTAGTCACGAACTCTCGGTTCCAGTTGTTGATGTTGTGCAGGTCCGCAGTACCGGACGCCGTCAGGGCACGCACCAAGTTCATCGCCGCCGACGAGTTCGCGTACGCACGCACCATGCGGGCCGGATCGTGGCGACGAGACTCCTCGGTCGGATCCACACCGTTGACGATGTCACCGCGGTAATTCGGCAAACCATTCTCATCAAGATCAGACGAGCGCGGCTTCGCGTACTGGCCAGCAATACGAGCAAGTTTGACCACCGGCATCGACGCACCGTAGGTCAACACCGCAGCCATCTGCAGCAGGGTCTGCACGTTGGCACGGATGTGTGGCTCGGTGTTGGACTCGAACGTCTCAGCACAATCGCCACCCTGCAGCATGAACGCCTTGCCGTTGGCGACGTCCGCTAGATGCGACTTGAGCCCCTCAACCTCGGGCGCGAGCACGACCGGCGGGACGGACTCCAAAATCTTGCGAACATACTCAGCCTGGGCAGGGTCCCACGACGGCTGCTGCTTCGCATCGCGGGAAATAACATCTTCAAACTGCGCGTTTAAATCTCCCGGCAGTGGCGGCAGATCGGGCAGTACCTCTTTGGGGATATCAATAGTCCAGCTCACCGTTCTATATTTAGCACGGATTACTGCCCCAGTACAGGCGGTACAGCCTGCAACTTCTCACAAGGCGGTTTTATCGTCTCACATTTTGGATACGGCGCCGTCGCGGTTCAACGGCAAATGCTCCGCACACACACGAAACTTCCGCAGATTATGGCGCGCATCAACGAGAGCATCGTGG
Organism: Corynebacterium sp. HMSC08F01; assembly: GCF_001807545.1. Taxonomy (NCBI): domain Bacteria; kingdom Bacillati; phylum Actinomycetota; class Actinomycetes; order Mycobacteriales; family Corynebacteriaceae; genus Corynebacterium; species Corynebacterium sp. HMSC08F01. The sequence continues at coordinate 241,877 of NZ_KV789314.1, forward strand.
TTGCCCTCCGGCACCCGTGGCAGACGCGGCTTGCCCGCCATCTGCCAATACTGCTTCAGCTCGCAGGTGTAGCGCGGCAGCGAACGCGGCAGACCAGACATGTCACCCCATAGTTGCGCGAGCACCACGTGGTCATAGGCGCCAACCCAAGCCCACAGTTCTGGCCTGGTGTCACCCGAGGTGAGAAACTCATAGACCTCGTTACGGATGCGCTCCAGCGACTTCCACACTGGTTGGTTCTTCGGAGGGAGCTTCGACAACACGTGCGCTTTGACCCAAGCGTTGGCGCGTGCTGGGTCGAACTCATCGGACACCGCATAGTATTCGCGGCCATCCTCAGCAACAATGCCGATGGACACCAGCTCGATGGTTTCGCCGTCCTCAATGAATTCGGTGTCGTAGAAGAATCTCACTGCGTCGAACTACTTCCGTTGCTCCGATCGAATATCCCCCAACACCTCGCGCCGCGAAGGGCCCTTCTCACCCTCAACACGCCTCGGCCAAAACATCACTGCAGCCACCGCAACGACAGCAAGCGGGCCTGCCAGCTTCGGGTACCACCCCTGCTCAGACGCAATCAGGAACACCACAACAACGACGCACACCAACGCGATTCGGGTAACAAGCGGTTTATTCATTACTGCACACCTTTCGGCCCAGTTTTCGGTTCAGCACCTTCGGGGTACTTCCCCGTCTGCTCGAGGGACTTCTTCACATCGGTCGCGTAGACATCCACGTATTCCTCACCGATCATCTCTGCAATGCGATGCATGCAGTAGTCCGTAAAGGGACGCATGACCTCGCGCGAGTCAGGGTCGTAGCCATTTTCAACCGCCCAAGCTCGCGGATCAATCGGCTCCGAAATCTTGATCTGCACCTTGACCGGCCGGATGAGCTTGGTGCCGATCGGGTTCGCGCGACCAGATCCAATCATGCCGACCAAAATCACAGGCACGCCGGTTGGCATAGCGATGCGCGCCATGCCAGTGCGCCCCTTGTACACACGCCCATCCGGCGAACGGGTTCCCTCGGCATAAATGCCGAAGAGCTCGCCGTCGTCGAAAATCTTCTTCACCGTTTCCAGCAAGACGTCCCCGGCGGTGTCGGAGCTTCGGTCAATGGGAACTTGACCCACGGCGGTGAAGAAAAACCGCTGCAAACGTCCACTGAGCCCCGTGCCAGTGAAGTACTCCATTTTGGCCGGGAACTTCAGCTGTCGGCGAACCATCAACGGCAAGTAAAAGGAATCCAGCACAGCCTGATGGTTAGAAACCAACAGGGCCGGACCTTCGTCCGGGATGTTCTCCACACCGTAAATGCGCGGGCGGTTCCACACCAACAGCGACGGCCCGAAAATAGCCTTGAACAGGGAATACCACTTGTTTGCCATTGTTTCTCCCCTTTTTATCGCAGCTGGCGGGCCAAATCAGCAACGCCAATCATACCCGCCTTCGCTCCGAGCTCAGCACAGAGGATCTCCGGCAGCGGACGGTATCCAGCGCCGACGATGTTCGACGCCATGGACGCTTTGGCAGCGTCAAGGAAAAGATCAGCGTCTTCGCTCACACCACCGCCGAGGACGATCAGCGATGGATCCAAAATGTCGGACACCATTGCCAGGCCTCGTCCCAGCCAGATGGAGAAACTCTCCAGAGCCGCCACACCCAGCCCATCGCCTGCGCGTGCTGCGGCCATAATGTCGTGCCCGCTTGCTCGCTTTTCGACGACCTCCCGGTACAAATCGGAACCTCGATACCCTCCCCTGCTGGCAATCTCGATCGCACAATCGACCAGAGAAGTGCCAGAAGCGTAACGCTCAAGACAGCCCTGCTTGCCACACGAGCACACCCGACCACCCGGCACCACCGTGATGTGGCCAAACTCAGGCGCGGTGCCGAACGCACCACGGTAAATCTCGCCACGGTGCATCAGCGTTGCGCCGATCCCTGTGCCGACGGCGAAAAACACCCACGTCTCTGCGTCACGAGCGGCACCGAACCGATACTCACCCCAGGCTGCCGCATTCGCATCGTGCTCGAGCCGGACCGGCAGCCCCAGCGCATTCTCCAAATCTTTGCGCACCGGCTGATCATCACGCCACGGCAAATGGGGCGCAAAACGCACGATTTCACACTCCGGGTCGAGGAAGCCCGCAACGGCAGCGCCAACTGCCCCGATCTCGTGTTTGTCCTGGAGCTGCTCGACCATCTGCACGATCGTGCGGGTCAGCCCGTCAGCGTCCTGCGGGGTCCGCGTACTCACCGTGTCGAGGATCGACCCATCCGGCGCGACCACAGATGCACGAGCGTTCGTCCCGCCAATGTCAAAGCCGACTGTCAGCGCCTGGTCTCCTCGTTGTGAAGTCATAGCCGGACAGTTTATGCCCCTGACAGCGGTCAGCCCTAACCCGCCAACACGTCGCGCAGGCGCTCCCCCAGAGTGCCCCACGAAAACTCCCGTTGTACATGCTTGCGCCCGGCGGTGCCCATGGCGGTGCGGTGGTCGTCGCAAAGCAATTGCCCAATGGACCGCGCGACCTCATTCACATCGCGACCATTGACGACGACACCGCTTTCCGGCACCACCGTCTCCGGCGCACCACCGGAATCGCCAGCGACTACCGCAACCCCACACGCCTGCGCCTCGAGATACACAATCCCCAGACCTTCCACATCAAGACCACCCCACCGCGTCCGCGCGGGCATGGCAAACACATCGGAGGCAGCCACAATGTCGCGCAACCGCTCGCGCGACACCCGGCCCGTGAATTCCACGCCCGGCGAAGACGCGGCGAGCTTGCGCAGCCGCTGCTCGTACGGCCCCTCCCCCACAATCACCAATCTCGCATTCGGCGCGTATCGACGAATCTCCGGCAACGCACGGATCAACACATCCTGTCCCTTGCGCGGGACCAACCGCGACGAACACACCACAAGTGGCGCATCACCCACGCCGAGCCAGCGCCGCGTTTCATCCCGCTTGTGCGCGCTCGCTGGCGCGAAGAAATCCGTGTCCACCCCCGACGGCAGCGCAACATAGTCGACGTCATCGCCGAACACCGCCTGCAAGCGCTCTATCGTGAACCGCGAAATGTACGTCACCACATCCGCGCTACGACCAATCCGGCACAACACCTGACGGGCCCCGGGAATCATCGCCCAGCCAACCTCGTGGCCGTGGGTAGTAGCCACCACACGTTTTGCTCCAGCGCGTTTCGCCTGGGCTCCGAGAATTGCCAACGGTGCAGCCGCACCGAACCACACAGTGTCGATGCTGTGTGTTCTGATAATTCGAGCCATCTCCCGAGCAAGCCCCGGGGTAGGCAACATGATGTTGCGAGGCCAACGAATCACCGCGAAACTCTGCTCGGCGTCCCACTCGCGCGCAGCATCTGCTTCCTGGACGGAGGCGAGCACCACGATTGATTCCGGGCCTTCGCGCTTGACGAGCTCGTCGACGTAATCCCGTAAGTACGACTGAATCCCGCCGACAGTGGGCGGGAAATCATTCGTTACCAACAACGTGGTCATAATCGCGCTAGTAGCGCACAGCCCCCTGAATCGGCATGGAGTTCGCCGGCACTACCTGGATCGGAATGCCGTAGTCAGACGAGTGCACGACCATGCCGTTACCGATGTACATACCCACGTGAGTCACACCCGGGTAGTAACCAATGATGTCACCCGGCTGCAACGCATCCAGCGACACCGGCGTGCCACCCGCAAGCTGCGCTTGGGAGGTACGCGGAATGCTAATGCCGTTCTGCCCATACGCCCACACCATCAAACCAGAGCAATCGAACGCATCCGGTCCAGCAGAGCCCCAGCCATATGGCTTACCCACTTGCGCCAACGCCGCACCAACGATTCCGGAGTCCACGCCCGGAAGCGACGCGCCGCTGATCGGGTTGTCCTTATTGATCCAGCGCAGGCGATCGGCCTCGCTCAAGTTGTCTACGCGGTGTTCGATGTCACGAACCTTGTTATCCAACTCTTCACGTTCACGCTCCAGCTTCTTACGCTGGATCTCCAGCTCATTGCGCGCATGGCGTGCCTCTGCCACCGCAATATTGGCCGAGTTGGACTTCTCTGCCGCCACCCGGTTGGCATCCTCCAAGTCGATCAACGCACGCTGAGACTTGCGAGTGAGCGCCGCCAAATAAGCGGAACGGTCGATCGCCTCTTGCGGGTTGCCCGAATCCAGGGTGGTCAGGATCGCGTCAGATTTCGGGATACGGTAACGGGACTGCGCAATGTCACCGACATTCCTGCGATGCTCGTTGCTTACCTCTTGAATAGCGGCAAGTTCCTGTTTCGCCTCTGCAGCGCGGCCATTGGCTTCCTCAACCTTGCGCTCTGAATCGGCGATTTTCTCTTCGAGTCCCTTAATTTCTTCCGACTTCGCAGTGGCGTCGTGGGAGATCTGCTCCATCTCATCGATGAGAGCATCGACATCATCGGCCTTCACAGGGGCCGCTACGCCGCCGGCGAGAATGGCGCCGACGAGCGCGGACACCGCGGTCTTCTGAGCAGAAGGACGACGAGACTGAAAAGAGTGCTTACCCACGACCAAAACCTTTTTCGCAATACTTGTGAGAACACAAAAACTATAGCGACATCGGTCCCACCGTCCAAGCAAAAAACATGGCCACACAGCATATTGTGAATCAAGAGCACTGGTGTGACGCACGAGGTGTCAAGGTCCCCAAAACGCACGAAAGCCCCAACTCCAAACAGAGAGTCGGGGCTTGAAAACGTGCCGTTAGAAGCGAACCACAGAGTGGATCGGCATGAGGTGCAGATCGCGGTAGCCCACCGGGATACCGGAGTTCAGCGCATCGATGATCTGGCCGTTGCCAACGTAGATACCAACGTGGGATGCACCACCGTAGTAAACAACGATGTCACCCGGCTGGATGTTGCTCAGCGCAACCTGCTGGCCAGCAGCAGCCTGAGCCTGGGAGGTACGCGGGATGGACTTGCCAGCCTGAGCGTAAACCCAGGAGGTGAAACCGGAGCAGTCGAATGCGTTCGGGCCAGCTGCACCGTAAACGTACGGGGAACCAACCTTGGACTGCGCGATGGACACGACGCGCTCAGCGAAGGACGGCTGCGGGGCCGGAGCCGGCTGCGGCGCAGCGGCCGGTGCCGAGTAGTTGGTTGCGGCCTGTGCCGGCAGAACCTGCTTCTCGACGTTCGCGATGAAGGCGCTGAAGCCCGGAACGTTGTTCACACCAGGCAGAGCCTTCACGCGAGCGATAGCAGCCTGAGCGTCGCCCGTAGCGGCTGCGCCCTTCAGCGACGGGATCCAGGCGTCAATGCCCGGGATTGCCGCTACGCCTGGAATGGTCTCAATACCCGGGACCTGTACTGCGATCGGCGAGTTGGGGACGCGGACCTCTGCTGCGGAGGCGGCGGCCGGCGCGATGAGCGCAGCGCCTGCTGCGAGAGCGGTGGTGGCCGCTGCTGCGCGGGCTGCGGTGTTGGTCTGGCGACGGTGCTTTGCCACTTTAGATTTTCTCCATATCTTCTCTTCGCCAACCGGGTTAGCTGTCGGGCGGGGTGTTGAGAAATGACCCTCGGTCCGAACGACCTACGCCCCACGGGAGCAGGTGCTCCACTCTGGTTCCCCGGCCCCCTTCGGCTTCGATCGGCTTTTCCGATCTCCACTTCAGAGTTACGGCTCATATGTTGTTTTCGATCCATGCTTCCAACGGCTGTTGTCGCAATGTCTCGAACAGGTTACGAAACGGCAACAAGAGTGTCCAGCCAACACGCCGTTACAGTTCCGTTATCAAAAGATTTGATGCGAAACAGCGTCGAAGTCTGCGTTTCTAAATGAAAACTAAGAACGGTCCAACAACCTCAAAACACAGCCATACGCTGCGCATTTATCCGCCAAACCAAGAAGCAAGTTGATCTCCGCAAAGTTAAAGACAACCCAATTAAAACGGATTGTGTGATCTTTCTCACACTTGCTTGTTAACCTCATTGTTACAAAGAAAATCGCCCCGCACCACAGTGTGGTGCGGGGCGATTCACGCAACTACTTACATGCTAGCGAGGCGATACGTCGCGGTCGTCGCGATCCTTGTTGGCCTCGAGAGCACGCAGCGTCTCGACAGCCTCCTCGTGCTTCTGCTTCTCTGCATCGCGTACACGCTCAGACACGCCGATCTCGGCGGGCGAGAACTTACCGATGGTCTCAGAGTCAGCGAAGCCAAGCTGGTTCATCTGCTTCGGCACACGAGCACCTGCGTACTCGAGCGGAACCGGGTGACCATTCTCGTCCACTGGGCCAAGCGGCTGGTGGATCTCGATGAAGGCACCGTTCGGCAAACGCTTGATGATGCCGGTCTCGATACCGTGCTCCAGCACAGCGCGGTCGGAGCGCTGCAGGCCGATGCACAGACGGTAGGTGATGAAGAATGCCAGCGGCGGCAGAACAATGATGCCGATACGTCCCACCCAGGTCATCGCGTTCAGCGAGATCTGGAAGAAGTGAGCAACGTGGTCGTTACCACCGGAGATGGTCATCAGCAGGAAGAAGGTCAGACCCATCACGCCGATGCCGGTACGTACCGGAACGTCACGCGGACGCTGCAGCAAGTTGTGGTGTGCGTCGTCGCCGGTGACCTTCTTCTCGATAAAGGGGTAGGCGATGAGCAGCGCAACCATCAGACCACAGAGCAGTGCGACCCAGAATGCACCCGGGATGGTGTAGCTACCGATGTAGAGCTCCCAAGCCGGCATGACACGGGCGGCACCATCAGTCCACAGCATGTAGACGTCAGGCTGCGAACCAGCAGACACCTGCGACGGGTTGTACGGGCCGATGTTCCAAATACCGTTGATGGTGGTCAGACCAGCCATTGCAGCCAGCACTGCGAACACGATCATCATGTAGCCGATTGCGTGCGTTGCAAACACCGGCATGATGCGGACACCAACAACGTTGTTCTCGGTGCGACCCGGTCCCGGGAACTGGGTGTGCTTCTGGAACCACACGAGCAGCAGGTGAGCTGCGATCAGCGCCAGGATGATGCCCGGCAGGATCAGCACGTGCAGGATGTAGAAGCGGTCCAGCATCAGATCGGACGGGAAGTCGCCGCCGAAGATAGCCCAGTGCATCCAGGTGCCGATGATCGGCAGGCCCAGGATGATCGCGGACATAATGCGCAGACCAACACCGGAGAGCAGATCGTCCGGCAGGGAGTAGCCCATGAAGCCCTCAATCATGCCGAGGAGGACAAGGGTTACACCGATGAGCCAGTTTGCCTCACGCGGGCGACGGAACGCACCGGTGAAGAAGACACGCATCATGTGGGCGAACATGGCCATCATGAACATCAGTGCAGCCCAGTGGTGCATCTGACGAACAAACAGGCCACCGCGGACGTCAAAGGAAATGTCAAGCGCGGTTGCGTATGCACGGGACATTTCGACGCCGTTGAGCGGCAGGTATGCACCGTCGTAGATCACCTTGGTGATCGACGGGTCGAAGAACAAGGCCAGGTAGATACCGGTCAGCAGCAGGATGATGAAGCTGTAGAGCGCCATCTCGCCGAGCATGAAGGACCAGTGCGTCGGGAAGACCTTGTTGAGCTGCGGGCGCAGGACGCCCGCAACGGTAAAGCGGGAATCCGCATTGTTTGCGGCTTGCTGAAGTTTCGTACTCATTAGGACTGACGCTCCCAGAATGCCGGGCCGACGGGCTCAATGAAGTTCCCGTTGGCGATGAGGTAACCGTCTTCGTCAACCGTCACAGGAAGCTGCGGCAGTGCACGAGCGGCGGGACCGAAGATCGGCTTACCGTGCTGCAACGCATCGAACTGCGACTGGTGGCACGGGCACAGGATGCGGTTGGTCTGAGCCTCGTACAGCGAGGTCGGGCAACCAATGTGCGTGCAAATCTTGGAGTAGGCGTAGTAATCGCCGTAGTGGAAGTCTTCCTGACCCTCACGTTCGATGACGCGCTTCGCGTCCTCAGAACGCAGACGGATCAGCATGACAGCGTTGCGCGGACCGTGGATGGAGTGCATGTGGTTCTCATACACATCGCGCTTCGGGTCGTATTCCTTGCCGTCATTGACGTCCTCTGGGTAGAGCGGGAACACGGTCTCCATCGCAGCGGCGGCAAGGTCCTCCGGACGCATACGCACCAGGCGAGACACGCCGGCGGTGGTGTAGTGCGAGCCGACCTCACCCTTGTGAAGTTCTGCAATCGCACCGGTGTCGCGGCCGAGGTAAACCTTCACGCCTTGATCCTGGACGGTCCAGCCGTGGGTCCACAGGGTGCCGTCGCCGAAGTAGTTCAGCTCGTGGCGGACCTTCCACGGGTTCTTGATCATGCCGCCAAGCGGAGCGATGACCATCAGACCGGCGAGGACACCAGCGGTGCCGAGCAGACCCTTGAGCGCCTTGCGACGACCAAGCGTCGAGGTCTCCCAAGCATCGTTCAGCAGTGCGGTCGTAGTGCGACGATCCAGTTCGCTGGACGGGCCGTCATGGCGACGCTGTACAGCGATCTCTTCAGGGACAAACTTCTTCACGTACTGGATGATTGCAACACCCAGGCCGAGGAAGGCCAGACCTGCGGTCAGGCCAAGCAGTGGCGTGTAGAAGGTGTAGATCCAGAGTCCTTCGTCGCCGTGGAACTTCGGCTCCCACGGCCAGAACAGGTAAACACCGAGGAAAGCAATCGCGGCGAGAACCGAGATGGCCAACCAAATCTTGATGCCACGCTCAGAGGACTTCTCGCGAGGGTCACCCTCGACCGGGAAGCGCTCCTTACGGTAAGCAACCGTTACGTCGTCAAGCTCCGTGCCGAGAGCAGCGAGCTCCGCATTGCTCATGCGGTCAAGCTCTTCCTTCGTGTAATTCTTCTTCACATCACTCATGAGCGGGATCCAATCCACATAGCACCAGCGGCGACCAGCGAGATGCCGATCATCCACATCGCAATACCTTCAGAAACCGGGCCGAGGCCACCGAGGGACCAGCCACCCGGGGACGGGGTCTCCTTGGTCGACTTAATGAAGGCAATGATGTCCTTCTTCTCATCAGCGCTGAGCTGACGGTCAGAGAACTTCGGCATGTTCTGCGGACCAGTGAGCATCGCCTGGTAGATCTCCTGCTCGTTCGCAGGGTCGAGCACCGGGGCGTACTTACCAGAAGACAATGCGCCACCACGACCGGTGAAGTTGTGACAGGAGGCGCAGTTCAAACGGAAGAGTTCGCCGCCACGTGCGACGTCTGCTTCCTGAACCTTGCCGTCGTAGTTCTTGCCGCGCAGCTCTTCCTTAGCCAGGGTGCCGTCCGGGTTGTACACGAGCTCCGGGCCACCACCGTTGGCTGCGACATATGCAGCCAAGGCGAGAGCCTGGTTCTCCGTGTAGCGCGGCTTCTTACGCTCAGCCTGCGCGTCGTTCGACATCATCGGCATACGGCCAGAGTTGACCTGGAAGTACACGGCGCCTTCGCCGGTACCGATCAGAGACGGACCACGGTCGGCAACGCCCTGCAGGTTCGCACCGTGGCAGGTGATGCAAGCGACGTCGTAGATTTCCTTACCCTCCTGGATAAGGGCCTGGTCGTCACGCTGGGCGGTGGCCACCTGTGCATTAGGGGCCAACGCCGATGCGAGAAGACCCGCGCCGGACAAGCCCAGCGTCAACGCAGCAGCACCTGCGAAGGTGCGCTGCGCCTTGCGTGCGCGACGCTTCTTGTTGGGTGAGTTTTCCATTTTGTTCCTTATTAACGAGTTTTCAGAACACGTCTGCAGCCCGGGTTATACCCAGGGCACGGCTACTGGACGAGGTACAGGGTGATGAACACGCCGATCCAAATGGCGTCGACGAAGTGCCAGTAGTACGAAACCACCATGGCAGCAGTTGCCTGTGCCGGGGTGAACTTCGACTTGGCTACTCGCATCAGCACAACGATGAACGCGATGATGCCTGCAGTCACGTGCGCCATGTGGAAACCGGTGATGATGTAGAACACCGATCCATAAACGCTGGACTGCGGGGTCACGCCGTGCATGACCATCTCGGTCCATTCGAATGCCACCAGACCGAGGAAGATGACGCCAAGCACAACGGTTACGGTGAACCACTTGCGCAAGCCGTATACGTCACCTCGTTCTGCAGCGAACACGCCGAACTGAGAGGTGAAAGAGGAACCAATCAGCACGACGGTAATGATTCCGCCGAAAAGGACGTTGAGGTGGTCCGTCTGGTTGCTCCAGTCACCTGCGGCGAGGCCGTTTGCACGCGATGTGAAGTACATCGCGAACAAGCCGGCAAAGAACATGAGCTCTTGGGCGAGGAACGCGATCGTGCCAACGCTGACCATGTTCGGCCGGTTCAGCGCCGGAAGACGATTCTGCGGAGTCGCCATATTTGGGTTAGTAGTTGCGGTCGTCACGCATGCGATTATCCCCTATTTCTTCCTGATATTCATCTCATTCACCCCCACGATTTCCCTGTGAGACAGGGCCCAACCAGCAGCATTTAAAAACATTTTGGTTGCAAAAATAATTTTTAGAATTTCGGGAACTTTTTATAGCGTCTATCCGACGCACATCAACGCAGGTCATTGCCCCGCCACCCAAAGTCGCCGGCTCCCCCACAAGATAGTTCCTCCAATTACTCGAGCAAATAGGAGTCGCGCTGGGGTTCCAGAAAGTTCCCAAGTGTGCCCGACATCACATTGTGGCACACCCCCGCTTCGTGCCTAAACTTTCGATTGATTGATATCTCTTTAACAACAAAAGTGCCCCTTCCGATAACTCGGAAGGGGCATTATCGTGGGCCAGGAAGGCCGCGACCCACTCTTTCTGCGTTAGTGCTTCTCGCGCGGAATGCCGTACTGCAGGTTCAGCTGGGCGGTAGCCCAGATCAGCATGACCGCACCAAAGGCGATCAGCCAGAACTGCCAGAAGGCAATGCCGAGACCGAGGAACAGAATCGATGCAGACATCGTAAACGGCCAGATCGAGCCCGGCGAGAAGAAGCCCAGCACGCCAGCGCCGTCTTCAATCTCTGCCTCTTCCCAGTCTTCCGGGAGGACGTCAGAGCGGGACTCCGCAATGTGGAGGTAACCGCCGAGCATGAAGCAGAGTGCGGTAGCAAGCACGAGGCCCACTGCGCCGATCCACTCAACACCGAAGAGGTATGCATCTTCGCCGATCCACGCCGTTGCGAGGATGTAGAACACTGCCATCAGGGCAAGAAATGTGCCAATGGCGTAGAAAACTTTTGAACCGGTTCCCATGGCTACGTTCTCTCTTTCTTAAACGGTCGCGTTCGGATCGACAGTGTTGACGCCGTCACGAGAACCCTCGCGCTCGGACACAAACGGACGGGTGCTGGTTGCGTACGGTGCTTCACCGATGGAGCGCAGTGCCTCGGAGTTCGGTGCCTCCGGGTTCTGGCGACGGAATTCGATGTACTGCTGGAACTTCTCGGGCGTGACTGCACGGATCTCGAAGTTCATCATTGCGTGGTAGGTACCGCACATCTCAGCACAGCGGCCGACGAATGCACCTTCCTTGTCGATGCGCTCAATCTGGAACTCACGCTGCTGCTGGTTCGACTCCGGGTGCGCGTAGACGTCGCGCTTGAAGAGGAACTCCGGAACCCAGAATGCGTGGTTCACGTCGCCAGATGCGAGACGGAACGCGATCGGGGTGTCGGTCGGCAGAACCAGGACCGGAACTTCCTCGGTGGAGCCAACGGTCTCGATCTCGTTGAAGTTGAGGTAGGACAGGTCGCCCATCGAGGTGCCGTGGATCGGGTTCGCGTTGTGCATGTCCTCGTCGTCGTACTTCGTTGCCTCTGCCAGAGCCTGGCGCTCAGCGTCAAGACCGTCGTAGTCGCGACCGTCTGCAGTCAGATCGCCTGCGACCTCTGCGTAGCCGAACTTCCAGTTCCACTGGTAGCCGGTGACGTCAACGGTAACCTTCGGATCCTTATCCAGGGCGGTCGTGCGGGTCTGTGCCTGAACCGTGAAGAAGAACAGGACCATAACGATGACGATCGGGAGGATCGTCAGACCGAGCTCGAGCGGCACGTTGTACTGCAGCTGCTTCGGGAACTCGCCGGCACCCTGCTTTTCGCGGGCCTTGTGGTTCCACCGAACGATGGACCAGAGGAACAGACCCCACATAATGATGCCGATTGTCCAGGCTGCTACCCAGACCCAAACCCAGAAGTTGTACATCTGGGTACCTTCAGGGGTGACCGGGTCCGGCCAGCCCATGTCGAGGATGCGCGCGACTGACTCCGGCGGAGCTACATCACAGCCCGTCAGCGCAAAGCTTCCGAGGAGCAGCGAACCGGCGACGGCAGCCTTCTTGGCGAATCCGCGCTTAACTTCCTTTTCCACGTGTGTTTGCCTTCCTGTCCACACTAGAACCATCGAATGCACATGCCGATGGCAGAACATTCCTACGGAGCCAGAATAGTTCAAACAGATCGTCGCTACGGAATCTTGTCGAGCCTCACGCTTTTCGACGATCGCCCCTCCGAACAAAACCACCTCTCCCCCGCAAATTAACCCGCAGTGCTGGGCATTAAGTTCATAAGCAAGGCGTTGCGAAGATCAGTCGAAATCTTCGCTTTGACCCCTCAACCATTAGTTGGCCCCCTTATGGGGCACCGCAAAAGGTGGACACTCCGCGACGCGTTCGGTTCACGAGTTCGCCGTTGAAAACCCTATTGTGGAATGCGTCATGACGGTGCCGCACGGTTCGAGGCGGCGCACCTTATATATAGGAGAGGTTTCACAACGATGTGCGGTCTTGTTGCACTGTTGACTGCCCGCGGCGATGCCCCAGTGTTTACCGACGCGGTCGGTCGCTCGCTTTCCTGCATGTATCACCGCGGCCCTGACGCTGCGGGAACATGGAACGACGATGACGCTGTTTTCGGCTTTAACCGCCTGGCGATCATCGACATCGAGCACTCCCACCAGCCACTGCGCTGGGGGCCGGCAGAAAACCCCGAACGTTACGCCCTGACGTTTAACGGCGAGATCTACAACTATGTGGAGCTGCGCGAGGAACTCACCAAGGCCGGATACACCTTCAACACCGCAGGTGACGGTGAGCCGATCGTGGTGGGCTACCACCACTGGGGCGCCAACGTCGTTGAGCATCTGCGCGGCATGTTCGCCTTTGTCATCTGGGACACCGAGACCAAGACGATGTTTGCAGCGCGCGACCAGTTTGGCATCAAGCCACTGTTCTATGCGACGACCGACAAGGGCACCGTTTTCGCCTCCGAAAAGAAGTCCATCCTGGAGATGGCAGACGAGATGGGTCTAGGCCTCGACCTTGATCGCCGTGCAATCGAGCACTACGTGGATCTGCAATACGTCCCGGAGCCGGAGAGCCTGCACCGCGAGATCCGTCGCGTGGAGTCGGGCTGCACCGTGACTATCAAGCCTGGTGGCGAGGTCCACTCGGACCGCTACTTCAAGCCACACTTCAATTCCCAGCCTGTGCCAAAGGGCAAGGAGCAGGACCTGTACGACAGGATTGCCCGGGCGTTGGAGGATTCCGTCGAAAAGCATATGCGCGCTGACGTGACGGTTGGTTCCTTCTTGTCTGGCGGAATCGACTCCACGGCGATCGCGGCGCTGGCGAAGCGTCACAATCCGAACCTGTTGACCTTCACCACTGGTTTTGAGCGGGAGGGCTATTCCGAGGTGGACGTCGCTGCAGAGTCTGCTGCGGCGATTGGTGTGGAGCACATCGTGAAGATTGTCTCCCCGGAGGAGTACGCCGACGCGATTCCGAAGATCATGTGGTACCTCGACGATCCGGTGGCTGACCCTTCCCTGGTGCCACTGTTCTTCGTGGCACAGGAAGCCCGAAAGCACGTCAAGGTTGTGCTGTCCGGTGAGGGCGCGGATGAGCTGTTCGGTGGGTACACCATCTATAAGGAACCGCTGTCGCTGGCACCGTTTGAGAAACTGCCGAGCGCACTGAACAAGGGCCTCAACCGCCTCAGCCGCGTGTTGCCTGAGGGCATGAAGGGCAAGAGCCTGCTTGAGCGCGGCACTACCCCGATGGAAGACCGTTACTACGGCAATGCGCGCTCGTTTAACTTTGAGCAGCTCCAGCGCGTCCTACCGTGGGCGAAGCGCGAGTGGGACCACCGCGAGGTCACCGCACCGATTTATGCAACGTCGACCGAGATGGATCCGGTGGCACGTATGCAGAACCTTGACCTGTTCACCTGGATGCGTGGTGACATTCTGGTCAAGGCAGACAAGATGAACATGGCGAACTCGCTGGAGCTGCGCGTTCCATTCCTGGACAAGGAAGTCTTCGAGGTCGCGCAGACGATCCCGTACGACCAGAAGATTGCCAACGGCACCACGAAGTACGCGCTGCGCAAGGCGATGGAGCAGATCGTCCCGCCGCACGTGCTGCACCGCAAGAAGTTGGGCTTCCCGGTGCCGATGCGCCACTGGCTGGCGGGCGACGAACTCTTCGGCTGGGCGCAAGACACGATCCGCGAGTCGCAGACCGACGACATTTTCGCCAAGGACCAAGTCCTGGAGATGCTCAAGGAGCACCACGATGGTGTGTCCGACCACTCGCGTCGTCTCTGGACGGTGCTGGCGTTCATGGTTTGGCACGGCATTTTCGTGGAAAACCGCATCGACCCCCAGATCGAGCACAAGGATTACCCGGTCGAGCTGTAGGTAGTGCCAGCACTACCCCAGTTGGGCAGCCGTCTGTATTGTCGGGCTGCCCGTTCGCCGGTTGAATGTGGTGTATGTCAACTGCAAAGAAAGTACTCACCACCATCGCCGCGGTGTTCGGCGTCCTGTTGATCGCCGCCGGCGCCGTCGCTTATGTGTACGGGCCGACTGTGACGGCGATGTTCACCGGCACCGCCAAGTTCATGGGCACTGATACCCCGAAGCGTTACGCTTCAACGGTGCTTAACCTGGCAGAGCAGGGCATTTACTCCGACTCGAAGGAGTTCGAGGACGCGAAGGCCCGCGCAAAGGAGGCCGCCAAGCAAGCAGATACGCTTTTCGACGTCTACCCCGCCCTGGAGGACGCCGTCAAAGCTGCTGGCGGGAAGCACTCCCGGCTGATTGAACCTGATAACCCTAACCTCGGCTGGACTATGGAAGAGAAGTCGGAAGCCACAGTCAGCGGCGAGGACCGCGTTGCGGTGGCAACGGTGCCTGGCGTCGACCGTCACTCGGATGTGCAGGGGTACGCAGACACGCTCGCAACGGGTCTTGCTTCCGCGCGTGATGCCGGGGCATGCGGGGCGGTCGTTGATCTGCGTGGCAACGACGGGGGCGACATGGGTCCTATGATCGCCGGTCTCTCCTCGCTGTTGCCGGATGGCACGGTGCTCGAATTCGTATCGCGGACGAACACCAGCCAGGTCACGGTTGAGGGAAACTCGGTGAGCGGCGGGGGCACCCCGGTGACTACATCTGGAGGGAAGTGGGAGGCGCCGGGGGCGGTCTTAGTCGATGGCGACACTGCTTCGTCGGGCGAGGCCACGATGCTGTCGTTCCGGGGGCTTGAGCACTCCCAAAGCTTCGGGTCCCCTACCGCGGGCTACGCCTCGGCTAATATGGTGTACGACTTCCCGGATGGCAGCCTGCTGATGCTCACCATCGCGAAGGACAAGGCACGCACTGGCGAGGAGTTCGCCGAAGATCCGGTGCAGCCGGACGTCGAAACCGATACGCCGTTAGAGCAAGCGAAGCAGTGGCTTGCCACCGAGCACGGCTGCAAATAGTCCACACAGACGAAACACCCCGCGCTCCCCTCAATAATGAGGTGGGCGCGGGGTGTTGGCGTCGATAAGCAGCGGCTTAGTTGAAGCTATCGCCACAAGCGCAAGCGGAACCTGCGTTCGGGTTATCGATGGTGAAGCCCTGCTGCTCGATGGTGTCCGCGAAATCGATCGTCGCACCCGTGAGGTACGGCACGCTCATCTTGTCCACGACAAGACGCACGCCGCCAACCTCATCGGCCTTGTCGCCGTCCAGGTCGCGGTCGTCGAAGTAGAGCTGGTAGCGCAGACCAGCGCAGCCACCAGGCTGAACGGCGATGCGCAGGGACAGGTCGTTGCGGCCCTCCTGATCAAGCAGGGCCTTCGCCTTCGCCGCCGCTGCCTCGGTGAGGTTCACGCCAGTTGCGGAAGTAGGTGCAGTCATTGGGTACTCCTTCGTGCTACGCGTTCGAGTGGCGCCCATGCTACGCGCGCCCCTTCATAGCCGGTGTAACGGTTCTCCCCCGCAATCTATTCCCACTGGTTACAGGAATGTCGCGGTGGCCTTGTAGCCTAGGTGGCGTGAAACTACCCTGGCAAAAATCCGAGCAGACCGCTGAGGCTGGTTCGACCAAGGCCGAACTGCCCCAGACCGACAACGCGCCCGCGGCAGACACCCCAGAGGCCGCAGAGCAGAAGCTTCCGAAGGGCTACACCCCGCCGAAGGGCAAGCCGACGCCGAAGCGACTTGATCAGGAGATCAAGCGCGGTGTTGTGCGCGACCCGAATGCGGCCACCCCGGCGCAGATTCGTCAGCGTGAAAAAGAGCTGAAGAAGTCCATGACCAAAGAGGAGTGGAAGGCGCACAAGAAGGAGGTGCGCGAGCAGAACCGGGCCCGTAACCGCGAGATGCAGGCGAAGATCGACTCGGGCGACGAGCGCTACCTCATGGAGCGCGACAAGGGCGAGGAGCGTCGCTTCATTCGTGACTGGGTGGACTCGCAACGCTTCTTCAACAACTACGTCATGCCGATGGCGCTGGTGCTGCTAGTCGTGCTGTTGATTGGCACGTGGCTGCCTCGCGTCGCTGCAGCACTGGAGCTGGTGAGCTTGCTGTTTATCGTCACCATCTTCATCGAGGGCATCATCATCGGCATCCGCGCCAACCGCGCGGTACGTGCAAAGTTCCCGGAGGCGAACACTGGTTTCAGCCTGGGTATGTACGCGTTCTCCCGCGCTACTCAGCCGCGTAACTGGCGCTCCCCCAAGCCACGGGTGGCGTTGGGCGCGAAGGTATAGCCCATGCAGTTTCCCCCGGTTGAGCCGCCGAAACGCGCGCATGCCCGTGCGGTGGCGGATGCGTTGGCAGGTGGCACGAGTGGCGTTGCCCTTGGAAGGCTGGGGGCGATCGGTGCGTGGGTTGCCTCCGTACAAGGCCGTGACGTGCCCACGCCGTTTCTGCGCCCGCGTGCCGTGATCGTCGCTGGCAATCACGGCATTGCTACGCGAGGTTTGTCGGCGTGGACATCGGATGCCGGCGCCGCTCAGGTTGAGCAGCTGCGCGCCGGTGTCGGCCCTGCCTCCACGACGGCGCGGGTTGCGGGAGCGAGCATCAGGCTTATCGACGACTACCTGGACACCCCCACCGGCGCCATCGACGTGGAACCCGCCGTGTCGCAAGACGTGTGGGATGCGGCGTTGGCTGCGGGTGCAGAGATCGCCGATAGTGAAATCGACGGCGGTGCTGACCTGCTGATCCCCGGAGACATCGGCGTTGGCAACACCACCGTCGCCGCGGCGGTGTACGGCACGTTTACGCGCACTGAGCCCGCAAAGGCGATCGGGCGTGGCTCCGGCATCAACGATGAGGTCTGGAAGATCAAGGTCGCCGCTATTCGCGACGCGATGTTCCGCGTGCGCGGGTTCCGCGACGACACCGAACGTGTCTGCGCGGAACTCACCGGACCGGATTTCGCCTGCCTGGTCGGCTTCATCGCCCAGGCCGCCGCGCGCCGCACGCCGTTGCTTATCGACGGCGTCTACCCCGCCGTCGCCGCATACGTCGCCGAACGCCTCGCACCCGACACCAAAGACTGGCTCATGGCAGCACAGGAGGCGAACGAGCCGGCGCAGGCTGGCTGTTTCGAAGCGCTCGGGCTTCGACCGCTGCAACACCTGGATATGAAAACGGGCCAGGGCGCTGGGGCCCTGGCCGCGTTGCCGCAATTAAATCTGGCGGCGGAGATGGTTGGCGAGGTGCTCGCCGGGGGATCGTCGATAAGCGACTAGCCCTCGACGAGGGTGAGGTTCCAGCCGTGCGTGTCCTCGACCTCGCCGGTCTGGATGCCGCGCAGACGCTCGCGCATTGCCAGGGTGATCTCGCCGGCCTCGTTGTTATTCACCGTGAACTCGCCCTCGTTGCTGAGCACGCGGCCAACCGGGGTGATCACAGCTGCGGTGCCGCACGCCATGGTCTCGGAGATGGTGCCGTCCTCGGCACCAGCACGCCACTGCTCGACGGTGATCTTGCGCTCCTCGCTGGTGTAACCCAAGTCTTCTGCGACCTGCAGCAGCGACTTACGCGTAATGCCCGGCAGGAGCGAACCGGACAGGGACGGGGTGATGATCTTCGCGTCCTTGCCGGAGCCTTCGACGACCATGAGGTTCATGCCGCCCATTTCCTCGATGTACTTGCGCTCGATCGCGTCGAGCCACACAACCTGGTCGCAGCCCTTGTCCGCAGCCTGCTGCTGCGCAAGCAGGGACGCCGCGTAGTTGCCGGCGAACTTCGCATCGCCGGTGCCACCCGGTGCTGCACGGACGTAGTCTTCGGAGATCCACACGCTGACCGGCTTGACGCCACCCTTGAAGTAGGCGCCTGCCGGGGAGGCGATGATGTAGAAGGAGTACGACGAGGACGGCTTCACACCCAGGGTCTTCTCCGTGCCGATCATGAATGGACGCAGGTACAGCGACGCCTCGCCGCCAGCTTCAGGTACCCACTTCTGGTCGATGGTGACCAACTGGCGCACGGCCTCCAAGAAGTCCTCATCCGGCAGTTCCGGCATTGCCATACGACGCGCGGAGCTGCGCATACGCTCAGCGTTTTGCTCCGGACGGAACGCGGTGATGCGCCCATCGGTGTGGCGGTACGCCTTCAGGCCCTCGAAGATCGCCTGGCCGTAGTGGAAGACGTTGGCGGCCGGGTCGAGCGCGATCGGTTCGTACGCGCGCACCTGGGCGTTGTGCCAGCCTTTGTCTTCGGTCCAGTCGATGGAAACCATGTGGTCGGTGAACTCCTGGCCGAACGCCGGGTTAGCGAGGATCTTTTCACGCTCAGCATCGGTTGCGGGGTGGTCTGACGGGGTAACTGCGAATTCGAGGTTAGACATGTGGCCCACGTTACTCCGTGGCTATGTACCCTCGGGAGGCAATCCTGTTCAATTGTCAGAAAGGTGTTGTTTATGTCGTTCGATGTCACACTTCCTGCCCGCGGTACGACGGTGCGCGCGGTAGCCGGATCTGCTGCCCCGGAGGGCGCTGTGCTGCTGGTTCCGGTCGCGCAGGGCAATGACGGAGTCGAGCTTCCTGTCACCCAACTTGCCCCGAAGGGCCTGCTTGAAGCCCTCGTTGCGGTCGGCGCGAAGGGTACGGCTAACGAGGTCACCCGCGTTGTCGTCGACGGCACGCTGGTCATCGCGTACGGCCTCGGCGACGCGAACGACATTGACGACGAAGCCGTGCGCCGCGCCGTCGGCGCCGCCACCCGCACCCTCAATGGGGTGGAAAAGGCAGCTATCTCCGCCGAGTTCGGCGTCCAGCCGGTCGTCGAGGGCCTCCTGCTCGGCGGCTACGTTTACAACGGTCTGAAGTCCACCGCCAACACGCTTGACGACGACAACACCGACGCCGAACTCCCCCAGACCACCGAAGTCACCGTGGTCGGCGCAGACGAGAAGGCGTTCGAGCAGGCCGTCATCGTCGCCGAGTCGGTCAACCTGGCCCGCGACCTGGTCAACACCCCGTCAAACTTCCTCTACCCCGAGTCCTACGCCGCTGTCATGGGCGAGGTTGCTTCGGCGGCCGGCCTGGACATCGAGGTGCTCGACGACAAGGCGCTTGAAGATCAAGGCTTCGGCGGCATCCTCTCCGTCGGTCGCGGCTCCGCACGTACCCCGCGCCTGGTCCACCTGACGTGGGCGCCGTCCGGGGCGACGAAGAAGGTCGCGCTTGTGGGCAAGGGCATCACCTTCGACACTGGTGGCATCTCGCTGAAGCCGGGCTCCGGCATGGAGGACATGATCTCCGACATGGGCGGCTCCGCAGCACAGCTCGGCGTCATCGCCGCTGCCGCCCGCCTTGAGCTGCCAGTGCGTATCGACGCCTGGCTGCCCCTGGCCGAGAACATGCCCTCCGGCACCGCCACCCGCCCGGGCGACGTGATCACCCACTACGGCGGCATCACCAGCGAGGTCATCAACACCGACGCCGAAGGCCGCCTCGTCCTTGCCGACGCCATCGCCCGCGCCTGCGAGGACAACCCCGATTACCTCATCGAAACCGCAACCCTCACCGGCGCACAGCTGGTCGCCCTGGGCAACCGCACCTCCGGCGTGATGGGGTCCGACGACCTGCGCGACCTCATCGCCGAGACAGGCCGTGCCGTCGGTGAGCAGGCTTGGGCTATGCCGCTTCTCGAGGAGCAGGAAGACGAGCTGAAGTCCCCCATCGCTGACATCCGCAACACCCACAACGCCCGCACCGGCGGCATGCTCTTCGCCGGCCTCTACCTCTCCCGCTTCGTGCCGGAGAACGTCGAGTGGGCTCACATCGACATCGCCGGTCCGGCCTGGAACGGCGGCGGCGCCTGGGGCTACACCCCGAAGCGCGCAACCGGCGCCCCGGTCCGCACAATCCTCGAGGCGCTCAACCGCCTGGCTGCGAAGTAGGGGCTGTAGCGCTGTGACGCTTTGGTAGCGCTCTGTGGCGCTTCGGCAGCGCCGTGACAGCGCCCCGCCACTATGCCGCTGCATAGTCTCCCCTGGTCTCGAGCCGGTCTCCAGCCGGCAGGACTATGCAGCGGCATAGTTTTGCTTGGCTCAAGCCACCAAGACCTAGATGGTGAGGATGCACTGGTGAAGATGCGTAAAACCAGGCATCTTCACCAGTGCATCCTCACCATGTGCGGGTATGGGGTGCGGGCCACCGCATAGCCGTATGGGTC
This sequence comes from Corynebacterium sp. HMSC08F01, assembly GCF_001807545.1. Lineage (NCBI taxonomy): Bacteria > Bacillati > Actinomycetota > Actinomycetes > Mycobacteriales > Corynebacteriaceae > Corynebacterium > Corynebacterium sp. HMSC08F01. The sequence goes on from NZ_KV789314.1 coordinate 262,861, forward strand.
GGGCGGGGGCAGCGTAGCAGGCACGGGACGGCGCAGAAGCCGTCTAGCTGTACGGGTTTTCGCCGCGCTCGAACCGGGCGCGGCGTTCTTTTTGTTCCTCGCGCTTACGCAGGATGCGTTCCTGTTCCATTTTCTTTCGCATGCGGTCGGGGTAACCGGTCTCTTCGACGTCGTAAAGCAGAATCCCCAGCATTTTGGAGACGGCGTCGATGCCCTTGGGGCCGCCGATGCGGCGTCGGGTGTAGTTGCCGTGCTCGTCGACAAGAACAACGGACATCTCGTTGACCATGGTTTCTGGCTCGACAAAGCCTTCCACGAACGCACGGCCGGCGACCCAATCGCGCAAGTATTGCGCGTCGTCGGGGCGGATTGTCTCGCCCGGTGCCCGTGGCGGTTTGAACGTCGTGGACTTCTTGCCTTTGCCGAACAGGTTGAACACGCCCCACATCATACGGGCCTGTCTAAGCAATTAGGTCACCCCTTGGGCAACGAACGTGTGTGGATGCAGGTACGCTTTGTGCCGTATAGCTTCCAACGTTTCAATGAGGAGACTTTAAACATGGCGCACTCTGTTGAGATGCCCGAGCTGGGCGAGTCAGTCACCGAAGGCACGATCACTACGTGGCTGAAGGAAGTCGGCGACACGGTTGAGGTCGACGAGCCGCTGCTCGAGGTCTCCACTGACAAGGTCGACACCGAGATCCCCTCCCCTGTCGCTGGTGTGATCCTGGAGATCAAGGCTGAGGAGGACGACACCGTCGAGATCGGCGACGTCATCGCGATTATTGGCGACGAGGGCGAAACCCCGGCCGGCGACGACAAGTCCGACGACTCCGCCGACGCCAAGGAAGAGGCGAAGGACGAAGAGCCGGCTGAGGAGCCGAAGGAAGAGAAGAAGGCTGCTCCGAAGCAGGCTTCCGGTTCCGCTACCGATGTTGAGATGCCGGAGCTCGGTGAGTCCGTCACTGAGGGCACCATCACTACGTGGCTGAAGGAAGTCGGCGACACGGTTGAGGTCGACGAGCCGCTGCTCGAGGTCTCCACTGACAAGGTTGACACTGAGATCCCGTCGCCGGTCGCTGGCACGCTGATCGAGGTTCTGGCTGAAGAGGACGACACCGTTGAGGTCGGCGACGTCATCGCCCGCATCGGTGACGCTGACGCGGCTGCTTCCTCCGACGACTCCAACGAAGACGAAGCCGAGGCCGAAGAAGAAGCACCGGCTAAGGCTGAGGAGCCGAAGGAAGAGAAGAAGGCTGCTCCGAAGAAGTCCTCTGGTGAGGGCACCAAGGTTGAGATGCCGGAGCTCGGTGAGTCTGTCACTGAGGGCACCATCACCACTTGGCTGAAGGAAGTCGGCGACGAGGTTGAGGTCGACGAGCCGCTGCTCGAGGTCTCCACCGACAAGGTCGACACTGAGATCCCGTCCCCGGTTGCTGGCACGATCATCGAGATCCTCGCTGAAGAGGACGACACCGTAGAGGTCGGCGACGTCATCGTGGTCATCGGTGACGCTGACGCGGCTGCTTCCTCCGACGACTCCAACGAAGACGAAGCCGAGGTCGAAGAGGCTGAGGAAAAGGCCGAGGAGAAGGCTGAAGAGAAGAAGCCGGAGCCGAAGGAAGCACCGAAGAAGGAAGAGCCGAAGGCTGCATCCACCGACTCCAAGAACGCTTCTGCGAAGGTCAACAACGGCGACAACGTCCCGTACGTCACCCCGCTGGTGCGCAAGCTGGCTGAGAAGCACGGCGTTGACCTGAACACGGTTGAGGGCACCGGTGTTGGTGGCCGCATCCGTAAGCAGGATGTCCTGGCTGCTGCCGAGGGCGGCAAGGCTGAGGGCACCACCGCTGCGTCTGCGACGAAGGAGCAGACGCAGCAGCCGAAGGGCGAGCGCGCTAACTGGTCCACCAAGTCTGTGGATCCGGCGAAGGCGGAGCTCATCGGCACCACCCAGCGTGTGAACCGCATCCGCGAGATCACCGCTGCGAAGATGGTCGAGTCGCTGCAGACCACTGCTCAGCTCACCCACGTGCAGGAAGTCGACGTCACCCGTGTGGCGGAGCTGCGCAAGAAGGTGAAGCCGGCGTTCGTCGAGAAGCATGGCGCAAACATCACGTACCTGGCCTTCTTCATCAAGGCCACGGCAGAGGCGCTTGTGTCCCACCCGAACGTGAACGCTTCCTACGACGCGGATGCGAAGGAGATCACCTACCACGAGGACGTCAACATCGGTATCGCTGTTGATACCCCGATGGGTCTGTTGGTGCCGGTGATCAAGCAGGCGCAGAAGAAGAACCTTGCGGAGATTGCGAAGGCGATCACCGACCTGGCCGAGCGCGCACGCAACAAGAAGCTGCGTCCGGACGACCTGTCTGGCGCAACCTTCACGGTGACCAACATTGGTTCCGAGGGTGCGCTGCTGGATACTCCGGTGCTGACCCCGCCGCAGGCTGGCATTCTGGGTACGGCTGCGATTGAGAAGCGCCCGGTCATCGTGACCGAGGATGGCATTGACTCCATCGCGATCCGTCAGATGTGCTACCTGCCGTTCACCTACGATCACCAGCTGATCGACGGTGCGGACGCTGGTCGTTTCGTCACGACCATCAAGGACCGCATCGAGGAGGGTGACTTCGAGGCTGACCTCGATATCTAACCTCTAGCAGGCGAAAGCCCGGCACTGATTTGCGTCAGTGCCGGGCTTTGTTTTTTGTTTACACTGGCGCCTATGACTGGCACGTTTAAATCTTTCCGCAATGACACTGAACATTTCATGCGCGAGGCACTCGGCGGCCTTGTGGCCGCGCATCCTTTTGCGGAGTGGCACAACGAGGGGTTCGTGGGGCTTTTACGTGACGACGACTCCCCCGCCCGCGTCGCCGTCATCTCCGGCGGCGGGTCGGGTCACGAGCCGATGCACGCCGGGTTCGTCGGCGAGGGGATGCTGGACGCGGCTTGCCCGGGGCTGCTGTTTACGTCCCCGAACGCGGTGCAGATTGGCGCGGCAACGGAGTGGGCAGATCGTGGCCGTGGCGTTGTGCATGTGGTGAAGAACTACACGGGCGACGTCATGAACTTCACCGTGGCGGGAAACCATGCCGAGGCTGAGGTGAAGCAGGTGTTGGTGGCTGACGATGTGGCAACCGAGATCGACAACGATGACTCGCCGGGGAGGCGGGGTACGGGGGCGACGGTGATCGTCGAGAAGATTGCGGGCGCTGCTGCGGCGCGTGGCGACGACCTCGGCGCCGTTGCGGAGGTTGCGCAGCGGGCGGCGGATCAGTCGCGAAGCATGGCGGTGGCGCTGCAGCCTGGCCACTCTCCGACCAGCGACCGTGCGACGTTTGATCTGGAGGAGGGCCAGATTGAGGTCGGTGTTGGTATTCACGGTGAGCCGGGTGTGGAGCGTCGTGATCAGGCGGGGTCGAAGCCGTCGGCAAAGGCGTTGGTTGAGGAGCTCCTCGATGCGGTGCTGGCTTCGCTCAAGGACAGTGGTGTTGCGGTGGGTGATGCCATGCTCTTTGTCAACGGCCTGGGTGGCACAAGCGAGCTGGAGCTCGATCTGGTCTTCGGCGAGGCGCTCAAACAGCTGTCGGATCGTGGCGTGACGGTGCGTCGCGGAATGCGTGGCTCGCTAGTGACGTCGTTGAACATGGCTGGTATTTCGCTTACAGTGACGGCGCTCGACGATGAACTCATCGACTTGCTCGACGCTGAGACACAGGCGCCAGCGTGGCCTGATCTGGTGCGTGACCCACAGTATGCGGACGCCACCATGACGGATGACGAGCAACAGCCCGATAACGGTGGGGAAAACGTGTGGCTTTCGGCCTTTGTGGATCGCCTCGCAGCTGCCTACGACGACCTGACGGCGCTAGACCGCGAGGCAGGCGACGGCGACTTCGGCCAGAACATGGAGGCGGCCTTCGGCGACGTGGCTACCCCGATTCGGGGCAACGACCCTGAGGTGCTGAACTTCTTTGCCCACCGGATGTTGGTTCGCGCGGGTGGTACGTCGGGGGCGGTGCTGGGCACGTTCTTCCGCGAGATGGCTGACGTGTTTGAGCGCGCCAATGTGGATTCGCGGGAAGCGGACGGCGCTGCGTTTGGCAAGGCGCTGGCTGAGGGCCTGCAAAACGGCGTGACTGCCATTACTGAGCTCGGTGGCGCGAAGGAGGGCGACAACACGCTTATCGACGCGCTCGTGCCCGCCGCAAAGGCCACCGAATCGCTCGATGGCGCTGCCACTGTGGAGGACGTTCTTGAGCACGTATTCGCAGCTGCCGTCGAGGGCGCAAAGTCCACCCGCGGCATGCAGGCGAAGAAGGGGCGGGCCTCCTACCTGGGAGAAAGAGCAAAGGACGTGCCGGATCCCGGCGCGATTGCGGTGACGTGGTTGTTTGGTGCAGCGGACGTGAGGGAGTTCTAAAACCCTGGTAGACCGCTTTGTCTTATTGGTGGGTGTCACGGACGTGTTTGCCCGCTATGCTTGGGCGTGCTCGTACGCCCCGAGATAAGGAGCCTTCAGTTGGATTACATTTCCCGTCATATTGGCCCAAACCAGGATGAACAGCAGCAATTGCTGGACGCGCTGGGTTACGAAAGTATCGATGCGCTGATTGCTGCAGCGGTGCCAGGCGGGATCCTGGCTGAGCAGCCGCTTGACCTGCCGGATGCGCTTACGGAATACGAGGCTCAGGCTCGACTGCGTGAGTTGGCTGGCAAGAACAAGGTCTTGCGCGCGTTCTATGGCCAGGGCTTTAACTCGACTCTCACGCCACCGGTGATTCGTCGTGGTGTGGTGGAGGATGCTGGCTGGTACACCGCGTATACCCCGTATCAGCCGGAGATTTCTCAGGGGCGCCTGGAGGCGCTGCTGAATTTCCAGACCATGGTGCAGGATCTGACTGGTTTGGATATTGCGAACGCTTCGCTTCTCGACGAAGCCTCAGCCGCCGCGGAAGCAGTTGGCCTGATGGCTCGTGTGGTGAAGAAGGGTCGCCGTGTGCTGTTGGATGCTCGTTTGCATCCGCAGGTGATCAACGTGGCTGCAGAGCGCGCCCGTGCGATTGATCTTGAGGTTGAGGTTGTTGACCTCACCGAGGGTGTTGTCGGCGAGGACCTGGTGGGCGCGGTGTTTGCCTACCCGGGTACCGAGGGCGACGTTGCGGATCCGCGTCCGGTGATCGAGGCGATCCACGAGCGTGGTGGCCTGGTTGCGGTTGACGCGGACATTCTTGCGCTGACGCTGTTGGAGTCCCCTGGTGAGTTCGGTGCAGATATCGCGATCGGCACCACGCAGCGTCTTGGTGTGCCGCTGTTCTACGGTGGCCCGCACGCCGCCTACATGGCTGTGCGTGAGAAGTTGCAGCGTCAGATGCCGGGCCGCCTCGTTGGCGTGTCCAAGGATGCGGAGGGCTACCCCGCATACCGCCTGGCGTTGCAGACGCGTGAGCAGCACATTCGCCGTGAGCGTGCGACGTCCAACATCTGTACTGCTCAGGCACTGCTTGCGGTCACCGCGTCAATGTACGCGGTCTACCACGGTCCGGACGGGCTGACGCAGATCGCTCGCACGATTCACCAGCGCGCGACGGATTTTGCTGTCGCTCTTGAGAAGGCTGGCGTGAAGGTCAAGCATGCTGAGTTCTTCGACACTGTTGCGGTGGAGGTTGACGGGGCGCGTGGTGTCGTCGATAAGTTTGCGCAGGCGGGCTACCTCGTTCGCGCGATTGACGACAACACGGTCGGCGTGTCTTTTGGCGAGGACACCACGGATGCGGATGTTTCGGCGCTGCTGGCCGGCTTCGGCGCGGAGGCTGCGACCGGCGAGTCTCGTATCCCTGCGGCACTTGTGCGCAAGACCGAGTTCCTCACCCACGAGACGTTTAACCGCATCCACTCTGAGACCCAGATGATGCGCTACATCCGTGAACTTGGTGATAAGGATCTGGCGCTGGATCGCACGATGATCCCGCTGGGTTCCTGCACGATGAAGCTCAACCCGACCGCGGGCCTTGAGGCGATTACCTGGCCTGATTTTGCCAACGTGCACCCCTACACCCCGGATGAGTACACCGAGGGCTGGCGCGAACTTATCGACGAAATCCGCTCCTGGCTGGTCGAAATCACCGGCTACGCCGAGGTGTCCGTCCAACCGAACTCCGGCGCGAATGGCGAGTTGGCAGGCTTGTTGGCGATCCGTCGCTACCACGTGGCCAACGGCGATACCGAGCGTGACATCTGCCTGATTCCGGCGTCGGCGCACGGTACGAATGCGGCGTCGGCGACGCTTGCGAACCTGCGGGTGGTCGTCGTCAAGACTGCTGCCGATGGTTCCATCGACATCAACGACTTGGACGAGAAGCTGGCCAAGCACGAAGGCCACGTCGCAGCCATCATGCTCACCTACCCCTCCACGCACGGCGTGTACGAGGAGGACGTGCGCGTGGTCTGTGACAAGGTGCATGCGGCTGGCGGCCAGGTCTACATCGACGGCGCGAACATGAACGCCCTGACCGGCATCGCCCGCCCGGGTGACTTCGGCGGCGACGTGTCTCACCTGAACCTGCACAAGACGTTCACCATCCCGCACGGTGGCGGTGGTCCGGGTGTTGGCCCGATCGGTGTGGCCGAGCACCTCATCCCGTTCTTGCCGTCCAACCCGAACGTGCCGCTGGAGCAGGCCGCTGCGGAGATCGACGGCTCGGCTGGCGTGCCGGTGGCCTCCACCCTGTTTGGCTCGGCTGGTGTGCTGCCGATTTCCTGGTCGTACATCGCCATGTCCGGTGCGGCAGGACTGCGCAGTGCCACGGCGCACGCGGTGCTGAACGCGAACTACATTGCGAAGGAACTCAACGACTCCTTCCCGGTCCTCTACACCGGCAACAACGGTCTTGTCGGCCACGAGTGCATCCTGGATCTGCGCGAACTCACTGATCAGTCCGGTGTGACCGCCGCCGATGTGGCCAAGCGTCTGGTGGACTACGGCTTCCACGCCCCCACCCTGGCATTCCCGGTTGCGGGCACGCTCATGGTGGAGCCGACCGAGTCCGAGGACCTGGCTGAGATCGACCGCTTCATCGAGGCAATGCGCTCCATCCGTGCGGAGATCCAGGAGATCATCGACGGCAAGATCGAGTACGAAAACTCCGTGGTCCACAACGCGCCGTACACCGCGCACAGTGTGGCCCGCGACGAGTGGCCGTACGAGTTCACCCGTGAGCAGGCCGCCTACCCGGTGGATCGCCTCGTCCACCAGAAGTACTTCCCGCCAGTGCGTCGTGTCGACGAAGCATTCGGCGACCGCAACCTCCAGTGCGCATGCCCGCCGCCGGAGGCCTTCGACATCACTGACGACACTAACGGCACCGACAACTAGGAGTAAGGAGAACACCCATGCCACAGACTCCCCTGTTTGCTAAGCACGAGGCGCTCAACGCCTCCTTCACCGACTTCGGTGGCTGGACCATGCCGCTGAAGTACGCCTCCGAGTTGGAAGAGCACCGCGCGGTGCGCAACGACGTTGGCATTTTCGACCTGTCCCACATGGGCGAAATTGACGTCAAGGGCCCCGACGCTGCAGCGTTTTTGGACTACGCGTTGATCTCCAACATGTCCATCCTGAAGGTGGGCAAGGCGAAGTATTCGATGATTGTCGATGAAAACGGCGGCATCCTCGACGACTTGATCACCTACCGCTTCGACGACGACCACTTCATGGTTGTGCCCAATGCTGGCAACACCGCAGCCGTATGGGCGGCGTTCGAGGCACGCAAGGGCGACTTCGACGTCGAGCTGCGCAACGACTCCGAAGCCACCGGCCTGGTTGCCGTCCAGGGTCCGCGCTCCCTCGAGGTGCTCAACCCGCTGCTGGACGGTGATGCTGGCGCCCTTGAGTACTACTCCGGCGCTTGGTTCTCGCTTCGCTCGAACCAAGCGACAATCGACGTGTTTGTCGCTCGCACCGGTTACACCGGTGAAGACGGCTTCGAACTGTTCTGCGCGGCCGAAGACACCGTTGCCGTGTGGGACGCCGTCATCGGCTCCGGTACCCCGTGCGGTCTGGCTGCACGTGACTCGCTGCGTCTCGAGGCATCCATGCCGCTCTACGGCAACGAATTGACCACCGACATCACCCCGGTGGAGGCCGGGATGGGCCGTGCGTTTGCAAAGAAGGAGGCGGACTTCGTCGGTAAGCAGGCGCTCACTGGTCGTGAACCAAGCGTCGTTATCGCTGGTCTGACGTCTGAGCAGCGCCGTGCCGCACGTCAGGGCGCCGAGGTGTACCTGGCGGGTACTGAGGACAAGATCGGCGTGGTCACCTCTGGCCAGCCTTCGCCGACGCTGGGATACCCGGTGGCACTCGCACATGTGGATCCGGCACACACGGAAGTGGGCACCGAAGTGGAAGTTGATATCCGCGGACGCCGTTACCCGTTTACTATTGCAGCAACCCCGTTTTACACCCGAGAGGACGCATAACTATGGCTCTGAAGCAGGATTTCTACTACTCCGAGGACCACGAGTGGATCAACGCCACCCCGGACACCGCCGTTGGCCAGACCGTACGCGTGGGCATCACCCACGTCGCTGCTGACCGCCTCGGTGAGGTTGTGTTCGCGGAACTGCCGCAGGTCGGCGACACCGTCACCGCAGGCGAAACCTGCGGTGAGATCGAATCCACCAAGTCGGTCTCTGATCTGTACTCCCCGGTCACCGGCACGGTCACCGCTGTCAACGAGGACATCGACGGCGCGTATGAGGCCATCAACAACGACCCGTACGGCGAAGGCTGGCTCTACGAGGTTGAGGTCGAAGAGGTCGGCCCGCTCATGACCGCCGACGAGTACGGCGCCGCTAACGGCGTGTAGTACACATCTCTGCCGGGGACTAGGGTTGGGCGCATGACTGCGCCACGTGACCCGTTTTTCCCCGCAGAGAAGTCCATCCGAGCCTCAGACTCGCCCATTGACGTACGCGAGCTGGGGCTCGTGGACTATCAGCAGGCCTGGGATCTTCAGGCCGAGATTGCCGCGCAGCGCGCCAAGGATGAGGTGGGCGACACCATCCTGGTGTTGGAGCACCCCTCCACGTTCACTGCCGGCAAGCGCACCCAGCCGGAGGATATGCCGGATGCTTCCTACCCCGTCCCGGTTGTGACGGTGGACCGTGGCGGTCGCATCACCTGGCACGGCGAAGGCCAACTCGTGGTGTACCCGATTATTAAGTTGGCCGAGCCGGTAGACGTCGTCGATTATGTGCGCCGCCTCGAAGAAGCCCTCATTCAAACCGTGCGGGCAGCCGGGGTGACCACCGCAGGGCGTATCGACGGCCGCTCGGGCGTCTGGGTACCCGCTGAAACCAAGGCGGCCTCCCCTGAGGCCTCGACACGTGAGCGCAAGATCGCGGCACTTGGCATCCGTATCACCCGTGGCGTGACCATGCACGGGCTGAGCCTGAACTGCGACAACACCCTCGAACACTACGAACACATCGTCGCCTGCGGTATCGACGACGCCGACGTGACCACCATGTCGCTCGAACTCGGACGCGACATCTCGCCTGCCGATATGGCTGGCCCTGTCGTGCACGAACTCAAGCGAGCTTTGGCTGGTGAACTGGTGGTAGCGGACCATACGTTTGCCACTCGGCCGGACCCGTCGAAGGGTTTGACAAAACATGTACGGTAGGGGGCGTGACTGTAGCACCAGAAGGACGCAAGCTGCTGCGCGTTGAGGCGCGCAACTCGCAGACACCAATTGAGAAGAAACCACGCTGGATCCGCAACTCTGTAAAGACCGGTCCCGAATACGAGGACATGAAGCAAAAGGTCAAGGGAGCGGGGCTGCACACCGTGTGCCAGGAAGCCGGCTGCCCCAACATCCACGAGTGCTGGGAATCGCGTGAGGCAACGTTCCTCATCGGCGGATCGCGTTGCTCGCGCCGTTGCGATTTCTGTGACATCGCCTCCGGCAAACCGGATCCGTTGGACCGCGACGAACCGCGTCGCGTGGCAGAAGAGGTCAAGAGCCTCAACCTGAACTACTCCACCATCACCGGTGTGACCCGCGACGACCTCGAAGACGAGGGTGCTTGGCTATACGCAGAGGTCGTCCGCAAGATCCACGAACTTAACCCAAACACCGGCGTGGAAAACCTTACTCCGGACTTCTCCGGCAAGCCGGATCTGCTCCAGGAAGTGTTCGAAGCACGCCCTGAGGTCTTCGCCCACAACCTGGAGACTGTCCCGCGCATCTTCAAGCGCATCCGTCCGGCGTTCCGTTACGAGCGATCTCTGGACGTTATCCGCCAGGCACGTGACTTCGGTTTGATCACCAAGTCCAACCTCATCCTCGGCATGGGCGAGACCCGTGAAGAGATCCTTGAGGCGCTGCAGGACCTGGTTGATGCCGGCTGCGACATCATTACCATTACGCAGTACTTGCGCCCAGGCCCGACGTACCACCCGATCGATCGTTGGGTGAAGCCGGAAGAGTTCATCGAGTACCGCGACGCTGCTTACGAGATGGGCTTCGGCGCTGTCATGTCCGGTCCGCTGGTCCGCTCCTCCTACCGTGCAGGCAAGCTCTACGTGGAAGCAATGAAGCACCGTGGGCTCGAACTGCCGGAGAACCTGAAGCACCTCGCGGAAACGTCTCAGGGTGAGACCGCGCAGGAAGCCTCGTCGCTGCTGAAGAAGTACGGCGCGTCTGAGGACCACCCTGTAGAGACCCGCTAGGGGTCTTTGGCCCGCGTCTTAGCTGTGGCATACAGTATTGGCCATGGCTAAGACGCAGGACAAGGCAGCCGCAAAGGCTGCGAAACAGGAACAGCGCGCGGCGAAGCGCGCGAAGAGCAAGGCAACGCGCGGGCAAATCGTCCAGGCGTTTAATATTCAGCGTAAGCGCGACAAGGCGCTTATCCCGATCATGCTGGCCTGTGTGCTCGGCGTCGGGTTGCTATTCTTCCTCCTCGGCCTGTGGTGGGGCATGAAGTGGCTCTGGCTCGTCTTCGGCCTCGTTCTGGGTGCCGTGCTGGCAATGTTTGTCTTCTCCCGTCGCCTGGAGCGCTCCATGTACGAAGAGGTCGGCGACACCCCAGGCGCTGCCGGCTGGACACTGGAGAACATGCGCAACACGATGGGCATCGTGTGGCTGACTAAGACCGGCGTGCAGGCGAATACTTCCATGGACACCGTCCACCGCGTAGTGGGCAACCCGGGTGTGGTCCTGGTCGGCGAGGGTAACCCGAACCGTTTGAAGACCCTGATGTCCAAGGAGCACAAGCGCGTCGACCGTCTGCTGGCTGGTGTACCGATCTACGAGGTGTATGTCGGTGAAGGCGAAGACCAGGTGCGCACTCGCGATCTGCAGAAGCACCTGCTGAAGCTGCCGAAGAACTACCAGAAGAACGAGGTATACAACCTCGCAGCGAAGTTGGACGCAATGGATTCACGCGCACGCAACGGCCAGATGCCGGGCCTGCCGGGTGGTCCACTGCCAAAGCAGGCACAGAACATGGCGGGTATGAACCGCAAGATGCGCCGTATGCAAGAGCGCAAGGGCGGAAAGTAACCCCCGAATCCCCCCTGTGATCCGCTCGCTACCTGGAACGGATCACTGTTGTGGTGGTGGCGCGGTCATGCATGCCGCGCCCGTCGGCGTCGACAAGCGCTGCGGGCAACACGAAGCCGGTGAGGACGGTGCGCAACGCTGCGCGCCACAGTCCCACCGGCGCTTCTTCGTCTACACGCGCCACCCCCATGCCGAGTGCAGCCATACCTGGGGTGCGGGCGAACAACCAGCCTCCCAGGATTCCCAGCACGATCCACAGCAGGTAGGTCAGCGTGTACTTGTCCCCCAACGCTGAGGTGTTCTGGGTGATCAGGGATGCAGCGATCGCGCAGATTGTCCAGTCGATGAGCACTCCGCCCATGCGTCGCGCCACCGATGCTTGCGAGCCGGCACCTTTCTCCGGCATGCCGAGGAACTCCCCCGGATAGGACGGCAGATGGTCCTCGCCGTTGAATTGATTAGGGATTTCTGGGCCGTTGCGCCAGTCAGGTCGTCGATTAGCAGCCATACTCTATGAGCCTAGCGGTGTACAGGTCTACACTTGTAACCGCTTATGACAGCCGACCGACGAGGAGTACCGCCCGTGTCCTTCGACAACATCGAAGACGTTAAAAAGTTCATTGTCGACGAGGGGGTGGAATTCGTTGACGTGCGCTTCACCGACGTGCCCGGCATCGAACACCACTTCTCCATCCCGGCCTCCATGTTCGACGAAGACGTGATGGAAGAGGGCCTCGCTTTCGACGGCTCCTCCATCCGCGGCTTCACCACGATCGAAGAGTCCGACATGACGCTCATGCCGGACCTGGCCACCGCGAAGCTCGACCAGTTCCGTGATTCGAAGACGCTAAACGTGAAGTTTTTTGTCAACGACCCGTTCACCCACGAACCGTTCTCGCGCGACCCGCGCAACGTAGCCAAGAAGGCCGAGGAGTACCTGCGCTCCACCGGCATCGCAGACACCTGCTCGATTGGCGCCGAGGCCGAGTTCTACCTGTTCGACTCCATCCGCTACGAGGTGGACGCCCATACTGCGTTCTACGAGATCGACGCGGAAGAAGGCTGGTGGAACCGTGGTGCCGAGGCTGACGTCGATGGCGGCCCGAACCTGGGCTACAAGAACCGTGTGAAGGGTGGCTACTTCCCCGTCCCGCCGCACGACAAGACCGTCGAGGTGCGCGACGCGATGGTGCGCAACCTGGCTGAATCCGGTTTTGAGATCGAGCGTTTCCACCGCGAGGTGGGCAACGGCGGCCAGCAGGAGATCAACTACCGCTTCAACACCCTGCTACATGCGGCGGATGACCTGCAGGACTTCAAGTACATCATCAAGAACACTGCCACCCAGTTCGGTAAGACCGTCACGTTCATGCCGAAGCCGCTCGCTGGTGACAACGGCTCGGGCATGCACGCCCACCAGTCCCTCTGGAAGGACGGCGAGCCGCTGTTTTACGACGAGTCCGGCTACGGTGGCCTGTCCGACATCGCCCGCTGGTACATCGGCGGCCTGCTCGAGCACGCAGGTGCCGTACTCGCCTTCACCAACCCGACGCTGAACTCCTACCACCGCCTAGTGCCGGGCTTCGAGGCCCCGATCAACCTGGTGTACTCCCAGCGCAACCGTTCCGCTGCCATCCGCATCCCGATCACGGGTGCGAACCCGAAGGCGAAGCGCATCGAATTCCGCGCACCGGACCCGTCGGGCAACCCCTACCTCGGCTTCGCAGCCATGCTCATGGCAGGTATCGACGGCATCAAGAACCGCATCGAGCCGCACGCCCCGGTGGACAAGGACCTCTACGAACTGCCACCAGAAGAGGCCAAGGACATCCCGCAGGCACCGACCTCGCTTGAGGCTGCCCTGCAGGCGCTTGAGGCTGACCATGACTTCCTCACCGAGGGCGACGTGTTCACCGAGGATCTCATTCAGACCTACATCAAGCTGAAGTACGACAACGAGATCACCCCGGTGCGCCTCCGCCCAACGCCGCAGGAATTCGAGATGTACTTCGACTGCTAAATCAGAGGCAAAACAGCGGCTCGATGGTGGCTGAAATAGCCTCGTTCTCCGCTAAGCCTTAGATAACTTTGTATAGCCTGACCTGCGGAAGGTCAGGCTATACATGCTTGCGCAGGCAAAACAATGGGTTCATAGTGGGCGCTATGACTGATCTGATGGCACGCCCCAATGACTGCTCCGCCGACTGCCCGGTGGTGTACGACCTGCACCCGATGCAGCACGTTGAGCCTGGCACCAGCGAGCGGCTCAACCGCCTCCGCGCGGCCGTCCTTGGCGCGAACGACGGCATTGTCTCCACGGCGGCTGTCGTCGTGGGTGTAGCGGGCGCGACCGCGAACCAGACGACGATTGCCATGTCCGGTTTGGCCGCCGTCGTTGGTGGTGCTGTGTCGATGGCGCTTGGCGAATACGTCTCGGTGTCGTCGCAACGCGACTCGGAGCGCTCCATGGGCTTTGCGGAGCACCAGCAGGTCAATCCATGGTCAGCCGGTATCGCGTCGTTCCTGTCGTTCATCTTGGGTGCGGTGCTGCCATTTGTGACCGCGATACTGGCGCCGGAGTCCGTCCGCATTGTGTCGATCTTCGCTGTGACGCTCGTTGCGCTTGCACTCACCGGCGCACTGTCGGCAAAGCTTGGCGATTCCCCGGTGCTCCGCCCGGTTCTGCGCATCGTCGTCGGTGGAACACTCGGCCTAGCGATGACTTTTGCGGTGGGTTCGCTCTTCGGCGCCGCTGCACTTTAGTGTCCAGAGTGGCGGTAGCGATTTGGATCGTATCCGTTTGACGTGGGAAAACACCCAAACCACACAACTCCACACAAAGTACACAACTCCACACAAACCACATAACTTCACATAACATCGGTAGTGTCGCCGACATCCTGCGCGTGCCAGAGGATGAGTATCCCGAACTGCCGAATGGCCAGGTACAACAAAAGGGATTACCATACATGGGGTGATGAACAAGCTCCGCCAACTTCCTCCGGCCGGCCCCGCATGGGGCGGCAGCCTCATGGGTACGTCGATCGTGTCGCGACTGCTCGTCGAAAAGAACATGATGCTTGGCGCGAGCATCTTCGCAGCGATCGCCTCCGCAATCCTCGTTGTATTAGTGGTTGGCTTTGTCACATACCGCCAGCCGAGCTTCAAACGCACCTCAATGGCGGAATGGTCGATGTTCTTCATCGGAATCCTCGCGCTCGGCGCCGCACTGTCTGGGTTGACGGATGTGCCGGTGTACCGCCTGGTCGGCTTTTGGATCGGCGCGCCCGTCACCACCTTGACCTGGGCGATCCAACTCACGCGATTCGAAGGAAAACCACGGTTTACGTGGGGGCTGCCGCTTGTCGGCCCGATGATCTCCGCGTCTGTGGCCGGCTGGCTGGCCCGCGACTACGGGCAGATCTACCACGTCATGGGCACAGTGTTTTTCTTCATGTCGCTGCTGACCGCAGTGCCGGTGTTCATGCGCGTCTACTGGGCTGCCTGGCACGGTGAGGTTGATCTGTCGGGTCCGAACTCTGCGACCGCATGGGTGCCGCTCGGCGTGATCGGCCAATCCACTACCGCGTTACAGATCCTCTACCCCGGCTACTTCTCAGTCCACTACGGCTACGTGGCGCTTATGCTGTCCATCCCGCTGGCCATCTACGCCATGGTCACCTTCTACCCCAACGTCGCACGCTGGACGCAGTACTCCCCCGCCTGGTGGTCGTGCACGTTCCCGCCGGGCACGGTGAGCATGGGTGGCCACCAGGTGGCGCTGGTCAACGGGTCGCACTGGCTGGACGCCGTTGCCTTGGCAATTCCGTTCCTGCTGCTCGCTCACTGGACGGTGTGCTCGAGCAGGTTTATCAGTTGGGTTATCGAAGGTCGCCGGGACAACAACTCGCAGTCGACGCAGACGCCCCAGACCTCGAAGGCTGCGCGCCAGATGGCGGCCTAGCGCGCCACGTTGAGGTCGACCTCGATCCCGCCAACGCGCCCGCGGGAGGTGAACTGCCACACCGCGGGTTCCGGGAACCCGAGCGGGCGCGGCCACTTCCCCAACTGCGCCGGGTCCGTCACGGTGTTGTCGCCCCAGTGCGCGAGCCACAGTTCCCCAAACTGTGCAGGGCTGGCCAGCCCCATGTGCCGGCGCCAGTACCAGGCGTTGGTGTAAACCCCGGCCACTTCCACGCCAGCTTGGGTGAAGCACTCTACAGCGGTGTGGACGTCGTCAAGCGTAAGCCCCACGGGTGACTCCACGTCGAGCCACATGGGCAATTGCGTATCGACGAGCACCTCACACGCCACCTCCACCTGCCGCTGCACCGTCGTGCCCTCTGAGGGGGCGCGGAGAAAGTGGTAGGTGGAGGTGACGCAGCCGGCGGTGGTGGCGTCGAGAAGCAATTGCTCAAAACACGGGTCGCGGTAGGTGCCGTCCGTGGTGCGGATGATGGCGAAGTCGAAGCCGGTGAAGTCGAAGCCTCGTTGGTATTCGGAGACGTCGACGCCGAATCTCACCGCTTCTTCAGCCCCATGCGCGGGGTAAAGCTGCCTGGGTGGCGGCGCTGCGCTGCGGCATCAGCGATGGTCAGGCGCCACTTCGGGTCGGTCACCGGCATGTTGGAAATCGGGAACCAGCCGACCTCGATCGACTCGTCGTCACCGACGATGGGCACAGCGGTGGGGTCTGTAGCCTCGCAACGAATCTGCACCGACATGTACGTCGCCTTATCCCCGTTGTCGTGCGTGACCGGGCCAACCACGCCAACGCCGAGGATTGCCGCCGGCTCGACTTCCACACCGGTCTCCTCGAGCACTTCGCGCACCGCGGCCATGTGAGGCTCCTCGCTCGGGTCCGCGATGCCGGTCACCGGGGTCCAGTTCCCATTGTCGGCGCGGCGCACGAGCAGCACGTCCGGCACCGCCCAGTCGGAGGTGTCCGCTGAATCGCGCAACACCACCGCGCACACGCTTGGCACCCACATCAGGTCGGTGCCGATCTTTTTACGGGTCTCCACAATGAACTCCGGGATAGGCATGGGTGCGAGTGTACAATCCCTTCCGATATGAGCACTTCCGTGACCGAACCCGAACAGCCCACGCGCACCTTCCTGCAGCGCGTGCCCACGCCGGTGTTTGTCACGGTCTACGGCGCACTCGTCGTCGCCGCGGTGGTGGGGGCCGTGTTCGGGCTGCGATACACCGCAGACGCGGAAAGCACCGAGGCGTCCCTGCCACAACCGGTGCGCCCGTTTAACCCGGCCCCGGCCGATCCTTCCAATGTGGCGGCGAGTGTGCGCCCCCACCTGATCCAGAACCTGCAGGTGGGCAAAACCAACACTGGTGTGATGGCGCGTGGCGATCTCGCCGAGTACGTCATGAGCGATTCCACCGAGTTCGCCGGCCACGTCTCACGCCTGCTCGAGCAGAACTGCCTAGACACGCTCGAGCTGACCACCCCAGACGGCATGCGGGTGAACTTCTGGGGCTTTTGCTTTGCGACGATACCCGCCACCACCATCCAAAACACCTTCGATTTCGCCGTGGCCCAAGGCGCTGACTCCGCGTCCTTCGCCGTCTACCCCGCCCAGAACAACTTCCACGAAATCAGACTGATCTGGACCGACGCGGAAGCAACCGGCTACGACGCGAAGCAACTCGAGCGGCAGTGGAAGCAACTCGACCGCCCCGACGAGATCGACCGCATCGCGTTCTTCGGCTACTACGACGACGAGGTCATCGTGGTGGATAACGACAAGAAGGACGGCAGGTCCACCAAGACGTTCCCCGCCGGTGAGGCGTTCAACGAGAAGTGGGGCCTCGAGCGCTAACTACCAGCGCGCATTACCAGCTCTGATTACCAGCGCTGGGGCACGAGATCTGCGTCAGGCACGACGTGGTTGATCACGGCCATCACCTGGTTGATGTTGGAGTAGCTCATCAGCAGCGGATCCTCCATGCCTTCGAAACACTCCTCCCCCGCACGGCCAGCCTCTGTGCCTGAGACCACTCCGATGACCGTGGCCCGGCCGTTGATCTCGGTGAACACCGGCCCGCCCGAGTCGCCCGAAGCGGCGCAGACGGAGGCGATGTCGCCGTGGGTTTGGGCCTCGGCGTCGTCGTCAAGATTCACGATCTGCACACGCTGGGTCGCCTCAAACTTGCCGCAGGTATAGCCGGTGGTCGCGCCGGTTTTGCACACGCGGTCGAGATCGTGCAGGTCCTTGGCGATACCGGTTGCTATCGGAGCACCGACGACATCCATGAACCGCTCGGTATCGGTGATCTCGATGATGCCAACATCGATACCTTTCGTTTCCTCATTCGCGTCGCCGTACATGCCGGAATAGATGAACTTGCCTACCTCGTGCGCGTAGTCGAAGGCGGTCTCCGCATTCGTCGGCCACACAAGGTCGCCCGCACGCCCGCAGTGGCCCGCAGTCACGGCATAGGCTCGGCCGTCAGCGCCAGTAAACGAGAACGCTGCAGTGCACGACTGAGCGGTGAAGTGTTCACCCGGCTCCGGGTAATGGTCCGTGGACTGAATGCGCGTACCCGGCGCCCACGGCGCGAACGCAGGCACGAGCACGTTGCTCTCCTCCACCGGTGCAGGCGGGGCCTCATCCGGCGTTTGCACACGCTCAAGCGCGTGGCGCTCCTCCACCGTGGGAGTTGGGAATTGGCTCGTGGTCAGCCCGAGCCACACCACCATCGCAACAGCAGCAAGCGTTGCGACGATCACCGTAATCCACCCACCGGTCCGCAAACCCGTACGCCGCTGAGTGGGCGGCGCAGACAGAGCAGGCTGCGCGGGCGTGCCGGGCACGCCGGGCACGCCGGGCATGTCCGGGAACTGCCACTGCTGGCCATCCTCCGGCTGGTAGCGCCGCGCCAGGTTGTCGCCGCCTGCCTGATGTTCAGGGAAGGTCAAGCGCGAGCCTTACTTGTCGGCGTCGGAGTTTTCGGCGTCGGTGTCGTCGTCAAGAAAAAACTTGTCACCCTTGGCGGCTTCCTCGGCCTGGATCTTGATGTCGCGCAGGAACTTCTCCGGATCGAACTCCGTGTACTGCTCAGGACCTGCGAACTGCTCTTGTGCCATCGGTGGGGATCCTTTCCTAGACGTCCGTGCGCTCGATTGCGTCGGCGATGAATGCCTTGACCTGCTCGGCGTCATTCGGCAGATCCACAACATGGCGCTCGGCGTCCATAATCGCGGCGAAGCGCTCCGGCACCTCCGGAAGCTCGCCAATTGCCTCCACAATGGTATCCGCGAATTTCACCGGCAGCGCAGTCTCCAGCACAACAATGGGAGTTTCTACGCTGTCTGCCAGCTGCTGCGCCACGAACACGCCGTCGGCGGTGTGCGGGTCGATAACCACGCCGTACTCGTCCTTGATGCGCTTGATCGTGGCAATGCGGTCCGCATGCGTCGAGGTGCCCGAGCCGAAACCGTACTTGTCGGTGATGCGCTCAAGCGTGTCGGTGTCCAGCGTAAAGCCGCCCTCTTTGACCTTGGTGCCGAAGAGCTCGCGGGTGGTGTCCGCGTCGCGGTCCAGCGCGTCGAAGATCATGCGCTCAAAGTTCGACGCCTTGGAAATATCCATCGACGGCGACGAGGTGGCGTACGTGTCGGCTGCGGAACGCGGGCGGTAATCACCGGTGGTGAAGAACTCGTGCAGGACGTTGTTCTCGTTCGTCGCCACGATCAGGCGATCAAGCGGCAGCCCCATCTGCTTGGCAATGTGGCCTGCGCACACGTTGCCAAAGTTACCGGTAGGCACGCAGATCGAAACCTGCTCCTCGTTCGTCTTCGTCGTCTTGAGGTATGTGGCGATGTAGTACACCACCTGCGCAAGCAAACGCGCGAAGTTAATGGAGTTGACCGCGCCGATCGAGTACTTCGACTTAAACTCCGCGTCCGCGCTGACTTCCTTGACCACGTCCTGGCAATCATCGAAAACGCCGTCGAGCGCGATGTTGAAAATGTTCGGGTCGTCCAGGCCGAACATCTGGGCCTGCTGGAACGGGGTCATACGCCCGGCCGGGGTGAGCATGAACACGCGGATGTTGTCGCGGCCACGCATGGCGTACTCGGCCGACGAGCCGGTATCGCCCGAGGTCGCGCCCAGAATATTGATCTCCTCGCCGCGGCGCCCGAGTTCGTACTCGAAGAGCTCGCCGAGCAGCTGCATCGCCATGTCCTTAAACGCAGCGGTCGGACCTTCGGAGAGGTGCGCGATGTGCAGGCCGTCGTTCAGACGCGTAACCGGCACGATCTCCTCGTCCGCGAACACCGGGGTGCGGTACGCACGCTTGGCAATCGCCTCGAGGTCCTCCGCCGGGATGTCATCGACGAACAGCTTCAACACCTCTGCGGCAAGTGCGGCGTAGCCGTCGTTGGCCAAAAGGGTGCGCCACTCGTCGAGAAGCGCCGGCGAAAGTGTCGGGTACACCGCCGGCATAAACAGCCCGCCGTCCGGGCTTAAGCCGGTGAGCAGGATGTCAGTGAAGGAACGGGCCTGGGCAGTTGCGTCGCGCGTCGAAATGAAGTCCACGCCGGGCAGTCTACGTGATCGGTGTATGCCCTTGGTCGGAATGGGCATTTACGTTCAGCGTCGGCAGGCCCGGAAAGCCGCACTTTGGTGCGGTCGTGGGGCCTCGATTCGTTCATATGCAGGGCTCGATATGCGTAACTGCAGGTCAGCGCAAAATTGGGAAAACGGCCCGAAAGGTATCTCCAAAGCCGTGACCAGGACTTACGCATATCGAGCCCTGCACATGAACGTTGGGGGGCGGTGGCGCGTTAGCGGTGCCGGGGCGCCGGAGGCGGTGGCGCGTGAGCGCGCACCGGCGGGGTGCTGCGGCGGTGCCGGGGTGCTATTGGCGCGGGGGCTCCTGGCGGCCGGTGAGGATGTCCACGACGGAGCGGATTGCGGCGTCGCCAAGCGGTGCCACCGAGCGCTCCTTCGGCTGCTCCGGTGTGGATGCCCGGCGCGGGCTCGGCTCGACGGTGACGTTAAGCGTCGTGTCGTCGAGTTCGAGCTTTGCGGACGGGTCGATGCCGGCGACGCGGGCGGCGTCGACGAGTGCGACGAGGTCGGCGAAGGTTGCGTTGTCAAGGTCGATAGTCATGTTCACTGCCATGCCCACAGAGCTTATTGATTCCGCAACCGCCGCGCCTAGTCGAATTCCAGGGACTGCTTTTCGCCCCAGAACACTTCCTCAACCACGCGGTGGGCGCGCCGGGTGATGCGCAGGTAGTCCTCGAGAAACTCTTGCTGGTCGTCGGGGTCGTATCCGGCAGAGCCAGCGACCTGGGCCAGTTGCGGGCCCGGTGCGGGGAGCTGGTCCTCACGCTTGCCGGAGACGAGCACAATAGCGTTGCGGGCGCGGGTCGCGGTGAGCCACGCGGTGCGCAGGGTTCGCGCCTTGTCGGCGGAAAGCACCTCGGGGTCGTCGAGCTCCACGAGGAAGTCCAGTGCGTCAAGTGTGGACGGGGTGCGCAGTTCGTGATGACGATGCGCGTGCGCCATGGTGATCAGTTGGACGGTCCACTCCACATCGGCAAGTGCGCCGCGGCCAAGTTTGGTGTGGGTGGCCCGGTCGGCGCCACGGGGCAGGCGCTCGTTATCCACGCGGGCTTTGATGCGGCGGATCTCGCGAATATCGGCGGGCGTTGCGCCGGCCTCGGGGTAGCGGAACTCGGCGATGGCGGAAAGGAAGCGCTCCCCTACCTCGCGGTCGCCGGCGACGACGTTGGCGCGAAGGAGTGCTTGGCGCTCCCAGACTTCGCCCCACTCGCGGTAGTAGCGCACGTAGGAGGCGATGGTGCGCGTCACCGGACCGGAGCGCCCCTCGGGGCGCAGACCCAGGTCCACCTCCAGCGGCGGGTCGCCGGATGGTTTGGACAGGCGGGTACGGATCTGGTCGAGCACCTTCGTGGCCCAAGCGATGGCTTCTGTTTCGTCGACGCCGTCTGCTGGTTCGGTGACCACCATGACGTCGGCGTCAGAGCCGTAGCCCAACTCGGCGCCGCCAAGCCGGCCCATCCCGATCACTGCGATTCGTGCGGGGGCCTCGTCGAGACCAGCGGCGGCAGTGGTCGAATACACCTCTGCCTGCAGCGCGGCCTCAAGGACCGCGTCCCACACATACGTCAGTTCCAGACAGACCTGGCGCACCTCCATCAGACCGAGCAGATCAGCCGCAGCGATACGGGCCAACTCAGCACGACGCAGGGAGCGCGCCACCGACACCGCTTTCTCCGGGTCGGCTTGGTGGCGCTTCGCCGAGGCAATGATCGCCTTATGCACCTGATCCGGAGCCACCTCAAGCAGGCGCGGACCGGCGGAGCCATCCCCAAGCAGTTTCACCACGTCAGGTGCGGAAATGATCAGGTCGGAGGTGTACGGGGAGGTGCCGAGGATGTGCATGAGGCGTTGGGAGGCCACGCCTTCGTCGCGAAGCATGCGCAAGAACCAACTGCGATCCACCGCTGCCTCGGAGAGTTTGCGGTAGTTGAGTAGGCCCTGGTCGGGATCGGCGGTGTCGGCCAGCCAGTGCATGAGTGTGGGCAGCAGGATCTCCTGCAGTTTCGCCTTGCGGGAGGTGCCCTTGATCAGCGCGGTCAGGTGGTCGAACGCGCGCGCCGGGTGGCGGTACCCCAGGGCTGCCAACTGGTCCTTCACACCGGCGGCGGAAAGTGTTGCTTCACCGACGGTGAGGTCCACCACGGCGTCCAGCAGCGGGCGGTAGAAGAGACGCTCGTGCAGCGTGGCCACCTCGTGGCGGATGGCCTTGAGATGCCGGTTCATCGCCTCAGGGGCGGTACCGCGTGGCCCGGCTGAGAAGCCTGCGGCGCGGGCGAGCCACCGGTTGCGCTTCTCATCATCGGCCTCCGGCAGTTGGTGGGTGCGCTTGAACCGCTGCAGTTGGAGACGGTGCTCGAGCAGGCGTAAAAACTCGTAGGCATCGGTGAGCACTTTGGCGTCCTCGCGGCCCACGTACCCGCCCTTGGCCAGGTCGGCGAGGGCTTCGAGGGTGTTGCGGGCGCGCAGGGTGTCGTCGATACGCCCGTGCACGAGTTGGAGCAGTTGCACGGCGAACTCGACGTCGCGAAGCCCACCGGGGCCGAGCTTGAGTTCACGGTCGCGCACGTCTGCGGGCACGTTTTCCAGCACGCGGCGGCGCATGGCCTGGACGTCTTCGACGAAGGAGTCGCGCTGGGACGCCTCCCACACCAGCGGCGACAACGCGTCCGAATACGCCTGGCCCAGATCCATCGATCCGGTCATCGGACGGGCCTTGAGCAGTGCCTGGAACTCCCAGGTCTGCGCCCACTTTTTGTAGTACGCCACGTGTGAATCCAGAGTGCGCACCAGGGCTCCGGCTGCCCCTTCGGGCCGCAGGTTCGCGTCCACTTCGAAGAAGCAGGCGGAGCCGATGCGCATCATCTCGCTGGCCACGCGCGTGATCTTGGTGGTCACAGGCTCGGCGACGAACACGACGTCCACATCCGAGATGTAGTTCAGCTCCCACGCGCCGCACTTGCCCATGGCGATGACGGCCAGGTCCGCGTCAACCTCCTCGTCGCCGTAGACCTCCCGCACTGCGACCGCGAGTGCCGCCGTGAGCGCCGCGTCCGCCAAGTCCGTCAGCCGGTCGGTGGTGTAGGCGTACGTCATTGGCTCGCCTTCGCCGAAGCCCTTCACCGCGGCGAAGGTGCCGGCCAGGTCCGCGGCTGCAACGCGCATCACGAGGTTGCGATGGGCTGTGCGAAGCTTTTGCTTTGCGACGCCAACCTCACCTACCTCAGCCCGATACAGACCCGGGGTGTCCGCATCCACGCCAACCGCGCCGAGCATGGTGCGGAACATGTCGGGACGGGACGGGAGGTCGTCGCAAAGCAATCGCCACTGCTCAGGATTGGCAATGAGGTGATCCGACAGCGCGGTCGAGCCGCCGAGCAGTGCGAAGAAGCGCGTGCGGAAAATCGAGTTCGCGCGCAGTTCGGCAAGCAGCTCGTCCCACAAATCCAGCGCCCCGTGCAGGCGGTAGGCGTTGTTCAGAGCCAGATCCGGATCCGCGGAACCCGCCAACGTGTAGCCGAGCTCCTCGGTGTCAAAACCGAGCTCGGCTAAATCCTCGGCGGCGCGCGGGCTGGTCAGGCCAAGTTTCGCGGGCTTCACTACAAATCAATCCCCGTTTCGATCTCCCACGGGGTGATCTTCGAGGTGTACTCGTGCCACTCCTGCCATTTTGCACGTAGGAAGAATTCGAAGACCTGCTCGCCAAGCACTTCCGCCATGAACTCGGAGCGCTCCAGGTGGCGCAGCGCCTGATCGAGAGAGGTCGGCAGGTCCCGGTAGCCCATCGCGCGGCGCTCCCGGCGGGTCAGGGCGAACACGTCGTCGCGTGCTGGCTCGTCGAGCTCGTAGCCTTCCTCGATCCCCTTCAGGCCAGCGGCGAGGATGGCCGCGTATGCCAGGTATGGGTTGCAGGCCGAATCCAGCGAGCGCACCTCGGCCCGGCGCGACTCCGCCTTGTGCAGACGGTAGGTGGGCACGCGCACCATCGCGGAACGGTTCGAAATGCCCCAGGTCGCGGCGGTGGGTGCCTCGGAGCCGAACTGGAGGCGCTTGTACGAATTCACCCACTGGTTCGTCACCGCGGAGATTTCGCTGGCGTGCTCGATGATGCCGGCGATGAACTGGCGGCCGGTGGCAGACAGGCTGATTTCGTCATCAGGATCGTGGAACGCGTTAGTGTCGCCTTCGAACAGGGAGAAGTGCGTGTGCATCGCCGAGCCTTCAAGGTCCGCGAACGGCTTAGGCATAAATGTTGCGTGCACCCCGTTGATCTCCGCGACGGTCTTGACCAGATAGCGGAAGGTCAGGATGTTGTCCGCCATGGTCAGCGCGTCGGTGTGGCGCAGGTCGATCTCCTGCTGGCCTGGGGATCCCTCGTGGTGGGAGAACTCGGTGACAATGCCCATGTACTCCAGCGCGGATACCGCCATCCGACGCAAGCGCGGGGCCTCGTTGCGTTTGGCCTGGTCGAAGTAGCCGCCTTTGTCCGCTGGTGTTGGTGGCTGGTCGCCCTGGCCGGGTTTGACCACGTAGAACTCGATTTCGGGGCTAGCCAAAAACTCGAATCCCATGTCGCGGGCGTTGTTGATCTGGCGGCGTAGCACCTGACGCGGATCTGCAAACAGCGGGCCGCCGTCGGGCATGGTGATGTCGCAAAACATGCGCGCGGTCTGCAGACCAGAGTCCTCATCGAACGGCAACGGCTGGTACGTCGACGGGTCCGGGCGCAGCAACGTGTCCGACTCGGAGACGCGAGAGAAGCCCTCGATTGAGGAGCCGTCAAACCCCACGCCCTCCTCGAATGCGCTCTCGAGTTCCGCAGGCGACATCATCACCGTTTTCAGCGAGCCGAAAATATCGGTGAACCATAGGCGGATAAAGGCAATGTCTTGCTGCTCGACGAGTCGCAGCACGTTGTCGGTTTGGGCGCTCATGGCACATAACTGTAGCGGGCGCCGCGATTCGAAAACGGGCCAAGCGCAAATCGGCGTGCGCGCTAGACTCGGAGGCATTACATGCGCTGAAACTGCGTCGATCACATGTCGAACCCGCGTCGGTGAGGAGAACACACGCACCATGTCCGAACAGGCTGAACAGACACCCCAGAACTTCCTTGAGGTGGAGATCAAGTTGGCGGTGGATGAGGACACCGGCATTCCTGATCTCATTCAACTGCCGGGGGTGACGTCGATTGAGTCCACGCAAGAGCACAACCTGTCTGCGGTCTACTACGACACGGCAGATCTGCGCCTGACGCGTTCCAAGATCACGCTGCGTCGCCGCACCGGCGGTTCGGATGACGGCTGGCACATGAAGTTGCCGCAGGAGGGTGGCCGCAAGGAGGTGCGCATGCCTCTCGACGACCCCACGACCGTGCCCGAAGCCCTCCTTTCGGAAGTTCGTGCCATTGTGCGCACGGAACCGCTAGAGCCGATCGCACAGGTGGATAACCGCCGCGTGGAGATCACGCTTGCAGGCCAAGATGGCCCGGTTGCGGAGTTTTGCGACGACCACGTCACCGCCTGGTCGCTGCTTCCAGGTGGTGAGCGCACGAACTGGCGCGAATGGGAGCTCGAACTCGCCGACGCCCTTGCGGACACCGAGGCGGGCGATGACCTGATTACCCAGGCAGGGTCTTTCCTGATCTCTGCGGGCGCGCGCAAGTCCTCCTCGCCGTCGAAGTTGGCCACGGCGCTTGGGGATTCGATCAAGTCCGCTCCCCTGCCCCCACACGTCCAAGGCGAAGTTGAGGAGGGGACGCCGGCTGCGGCGGTGGTGTCGTCGCTACGCAAACAGCGCGATGCGATCGTCGGTTGGGAGCCACGCGTGCGTGCCGATGAGTTCGATTCCGTCCACCAACTGCGCGTGGCCACCCGCGAGATGCGCTCCCTGCTGGAGACGTTCGAGGGCATCCTCGAAGGCGAAGCGCTTGCGACACTAGAGGACGAACTGAAGTTCTCCGCCGGCGTGCTCGGCGTGGCCCGTGACGCTGAGGTTGTGGAGGAGCGTTTCCTCGCGCTGCTGGATTCGGACGAGTCTGGTCTTATCGACGACACCGCGCGCACCCACATCGAACACGACATGCGCCGCGACTACGAGGCCGCCCACGCCGACATTGTGGAGATGCTGGACTCCGAGCGGTTCATGTCGCTGCTGGATGCCGTAGATGCCCTGCTGGCGGAGCCGCCAGTGGCGGTTGGTGACGGCGCTGGGGATGCTGACAGCGAGGACGGCGCCAAGACGGAGAAGAAACAATCCAAGGAGGTCCTTTACGACCACCTCAAGCGCGGCTACAAGAAGTTGAAGAAGCGCCACAAGAAGGTCGCCGAATACTACGACGACACCACCCTGCCGCTGCACGAGCGCGAGAATTACGTCCACGACGTGCGCAAGGCTGCCAAGAAGTTGCGCTACTCCGCCGTCGCAGCACAGGAAGCAGGCCTGAAGGCAGGGCGTTTGGCTAAGGCATGCAAGGCGCTGCAAAGCCAGTTGGGTGACTTCCAGGACGCGGTGACCTCACGCGATCGCATCGAGCGGCTCGCTAACGAGGCCCGCGAGCGCGGCGAGGACACCTTCTCCTACGGCATGCTCTACCAGCGCGAACTCGACCGCGGCGAGGCGTCGCTTCGCGATTACGACGACACCGTGCGCGAAGTGCGCAAGGCGTTTAAGAAGATCAAGCCGTAAGACACGGCCCGGCGGGGATTACTTCTCCCAAGAAGGAGCCTCGCCCCAGTCGTCGTCGGCTTCGTCGGCGGCATCTGCAGCCTTGTTGCGCTGCGCCGCGATAGCCAGCGCGTTCTCGGCCTCCTCGCGGGAGGCGTACGGGCCCATGCGGTTATCCCAGGATGCTTCCTTGCCCTGGGTGACCTCGCCGGTGGACGGGTTGTAGTAGTACTGCTCGTCGGCCATGATCTGCTCCTTTATGTTCGTTGCTTTTACCGCCCCTACCCTACCGAGACGGTTGGTAGTGTGGTGGCCGTTAAGGAGCGTGTAATGGCAGCATTTCAAACCCCCAAAACTTTCCCCGCCCAGCGCGTCCGCGCAGCTCACTCTGGCGACGGACATGTGGCGTCCGCACCGGCGACGTGGGTGCTCATCGGCGAAAACGTTGACCACTTTGGTGGTGTGACGTTGGCTGGGACGTCGTCGCTACGTGCAGCTGCTGCGGCGAGCCCGCGTGACGACGACACCATCGCCCTCACCGCCCACGGCCCCTTCGGCGAGTTCACCGCCGAAACAACCCTGGCCGCGCTGCACGAGGACGAGATTCAGGACCCGCTCGCGCGCCGCTGGACCGGGCTGGTGCAGTCGCTGATCCAACGCCAGGTGCTCTCGCGTGAGACGGCGGGCCTGGACATCACGGTGGAATCCGACGTGCCGCTCGGTGCCGGCCTCGGTTCGCTGTACGCCGCGGACGCCGCGATCGCGCTGGCGTTGGCGGGCGGTCACGGCGACATCGATACCGCACCCTTCCGCACCCGGCTCGCGGAGATCTGCTCGCACGCCGTAGCCACCTACTCATCGCTGGCGGTGCTGCGCGCTCGCCACTCCGTGGCCCTGCGTGGCGGTGGCACAGGCGTAAGTGTTCTCGACTACGCCGACGGGTCACTGACCGAAGCGCCCCACCCCGCCCGCCACGGCGTGCGCGTGTTTTCCCTGGCTAAGGAACTGGGCAAGCCGTACGACGTGCAAACCAAAGCGATCGCCAACCGCCGCGAGTTTATCGACGCCGCCTGCTCCAACTTCGGCGTCGAATCCCTACGCCAACTGCCAGACGCCACCAACCGCGTCGTCCAGTGGGTCGAGGCACGCCGCTCCGTTGGCGACGAGACCGCACCCGATCCCGACGTCGCCCGCCAGTGGGTGCAGTTCTGCGAAACCGAAACGCTTCGCTCCCTCGCCGCCGCCAAGGCGCTGCGCTCCCGGCGCGCCAACGAGCTGTTCACGCTGCTGAACTCACCGTCCGAGGCCCACGACCTGACCACCCCGGACGCGCTGGTCGCCCTGGCGCGCGAGCGTGGTGCCGTCGCCGCCCGCCCAGCCGCCACGGGCACCTCCGACGCGGTGATTGCGTTCGTGCCGGTGCAAGCCGCCGATACGTTCGCCGCCGCAATGGCGAAGGACCTCGAGGTCGTGGAGATCACCCCGGGTGAGGTCGCGCGCCTCGAGGACTAAGTACTCGCCTGGCCCGCAGCGCTAGTCCGCGGGCCAGGCGAAGCCGACCTCGCGGGCGTCGATGTCGGCGTGCACGAGTGAAAACTTCGTGGATACGCCTTCCTCAGGCGCGCCGGCAGAGGGTGCGAGCACCGGCGGGTCGACGATGAACACGCGGGACTGTTCCTCGCCGGATTTCAGCGTGACGCCGTCGAAGTTGTGACCCACCCACGGCTCGAGCACCGTCGCCTCCGTGAGGTGCAGGCAGGCCTTTTCCACGGTGTTGGCCAACTGGGAGGAGCGGCCCATGGTCTTCAGCATGCGTGCGGCGTCGCGCGTGACCCACTCCGGCACAGGCGTCCCGGCGCAGATGGCAAGGCAGACTTCG
Source organism: Corynebacterium sp. HMSC08F01 (assembly GCF_001807545.1). Taxonomy (NCBI): domain Bacteria; kingdom Bacillati; phylum Actinomycetota; class Actinomycetes; order Mycobacteriales; family Corynebacteriaceae; genus Corynebacterium; species Corynebacterium sp. HMSC08F01. The sequence goes on from NZ_KV789314.1 coordinate 291,579, forward strand.
GTGGCGAAGCGGTCGATAAGCCTGCGCAGCGGTGCGGTGACGTGGGCGTAGTAGCCGCCGATACCGGCGTGGACCTCGGGGGCATCCTTGGACAGGTCGACGTAGCCGGAGCCGCGCAGGAGTTTCTGGGCTTCGCGCATGACGGCCATGCCGTGCGGGGTGTCCGCGTCCACGCCGGCCAAGAACTCGCCAATGTCGCCGGTGACGTCGAAGCCCAGGTTGCGGGCCTCGCGGCGGAACTCGGCCTCGCTTTCCGCTGACGCCGGCTGGAGGGTACGCAGGAACCCCACGCCGGCGTCCACCATCATCTGGCCTGCAACCATGCCGGTGAGCAGGGAGATCTCCGAGTTGTAGTCCATGATCGGGTGGCGCGGCTCAATGGCGAGTTCGTAGGCGTCTCCGTCGCGGGCCACGCGCACGGACGGCACACGCAGGTTGATCGCGTGCCTGCGTAGCGACGACTGCTGCCGCAACCGGCCAACCTCCGGCAACAGCGCAATCGAGGGGTGCACGGAACCATCCTCCAAGGAGGCGTGCACGCCCTCGTAGTCCAGGCGCGCCACCGAGTGAACAAGGGCGCGCTCGACGTGGGCTGACTCGACCTCCCCTTCCCCGTCCACGTCGAAGGTCCACAGCACGGCGGGCCTATCCACGTCCGGCAGCAGCGACGCCGACCCTTCGGAGACTTCCTCCGGGTGCAGGCGTGCCGGCTCGTCGGGCAGGTAGATCGTCTGGCCGCGCTGCAGCGACTCCTCGTGCACGCCGGAGTCACTGTCCACGAACGCCGCCACGTCCGCAATCGCATACCACACCCGGTACCCGCCACCGGCACGCTGCTCCACGAACACGGCCTGGTCCAAATCTTTAGAGCCGGCCGGGTCGATGGTGACAAAGGGGATATCGCGGGCGTCGATACGCACATCTGCGAAACGGTCCACCAACTCCGAGGCCTCTGCGTGCAACGATGGCGCAAAGTCGGTGGGCACGTCGAATTCGCGCGCAATGGCGCGGAAGTTCAGGGGTGCGGCGTAGAGCTTCATAAAACGCCATCGTGCCACGAAGTGGGCGAATGAGTCGGCCTATGAGCCGGATTCTGTCCCCCGCAAGCGGAGTGGCGACCATCCATCTGGGTCACCCATCGCTGGGCGCCTCAAGCAGCTACCTTCGGACTGGGCGGGCAGCCTCATCACATCCGACGACCTCTGCGCACGCGCAGGGGTTCTTGCCTTGCTCCCGGTGGGGTTTACCTGGCCACACGTGTTGCCACGCATGCCGGTGCGCTCTTACCGCACCCTTTCACCCTTACCCCGCACAAGGCGGGGCGGTCTACTCTCTGTTGCACTTTCCCGCGGATCGCTCCGGGTTGCTGTTAGCAACCACCGTGCCGTGTGGAGTCCGGACTTTCCTCGACGTGCGCCTACCCCAATGCTGAGGTGGTTCGCGCCGCCGCGGCCGCCCGGCCGGCTCATTCGCGGTCTAAAGCATACGCCTTTAGGGCGTGAGAGCGGAACCGCCACACATCCACCGGGTTAGAACGGGACCCCGCTGCGGAAGATGATGTTGGCGTACGGGGTTGTCTCACCCGTGCGAACCACGAACTTGCAGTCTGCAAGCGCCTGTTTGAGGTCTTCGTGGTCGACGCGGGTGGGGTCGTCGCAAAGTAAAGCGACCTCATCGGGCGCTTGCGTAGCGACGACCGCACCTTCCACCACAACCTCATCCAGAATCGCTTCGACGACATCGGCAAAGCGGGGCACGCCGAAGACCAGCGCGAGGTCCACGACCTCTACCCCGGCCGGGATGGGCAGACCACAGTCCGCCACGGCGAACGTGTCGGTGTGGCCGAGGCCGTTGATCGCGCGGGCCAGTTGAGCGTTGAGAATGCCTGTCTTGCGCATTACTCGAAGTCGCCTACGTTTTCCTTGGTCACGGTGACAACGTCGACCGGGACGATGGCGGTGGCGTCTTCATCGCGAAGCAGCTTCGCAGCCTCCTCAACCGCACGGGCGCCGAGCTGGCCCGGCTGCTGAGCGATGGTGGCGTGCATGCGGCCGTCGGTGACTGCCTTGAGCCCGTCGGTGGTGCCGTCGAAACCAATGACCTTCACGTCCTGGCCTGCGCGGGCACCAAGCGCTTCGATGGCGCCGAGGGCCATCTCGTCGTTCTCCGCGAAGATGGCCTTCACGTTCGGGTACGCCTGCAGCAGGTTGGTGGCCACGTTCAGGCCCTCGGTGCGGTCGAAGTTAGCGGTCTGCTCGCCGACAACCTTGATGTTCGGGTAGTTGGCAATGCCCTCCTTGAACCCCTTGCCGCGGTCGCGGGAGGCGGAGGAGCCGGCGATGCCCTGCAGGATCAGGATCTCGCCCTCTTCGCCGATGGCCTTGGCCAGCTCGTCGGCTGCCTGCTTGCCGCCGGCGACGTTGTCGGAAGAGATGAAGGAAGCAACGTCGCCGCCGTTGGAGGAGCGATCCACGGCGATGACCGGGATGCTGGCGTTGTTCAGGGCCTCAACGGCCGGGACGACGGCGTCGGAGTCGGTCGGGTTGACGATCACGGCGTCGGTGCCGGAGGTGATCGCGTTGTTGAGCTGGTCAATCTGGGTCGCAGCGTCATCGGAAGCATCCTGGACGTTCAGGGCGATGCCGAGTTCGTCGGCCTTCTCCTGGGCGCCGTCGCGAAGCTGGACGAAGAACGGGTTGGTCTGGGTGGACAGCGCCAGGGTGACCGCGCCCTCGTCGGCGGAGTCACGGTTGCAAGCGGACAGGGACAGGGTCATCGCCGCAGCAGCAACGATGGCGGTGGCCTTACGAGCGAAAGACATTTCGGGTTCTCCTTGAAGTTGTGAACAGGGGGTCTTGTTCAGGGGTTAAACGGTGGTCTTTTTGCGCAGCACGTCGAAGCCGACGGCCGCGGCGATGACCACGCCGATGACAATCTGCTGCCAGAACGAGCTGACGTTCAGCAGGTTCAGGCCGTTGCGGATCACGGCGAGCAGGATCGCGCCGACGAGCGTGCCGGTGGCCTTGCCGGTGCCGCCGGCCAGCGACGCACCACCGATGACCACGGCGGCAATCGCGTCGAGCTCGTAGCCCACACCGGCCTGCGGCTGCGCGGACGACAACCGGCCCGCCATGACCAAACCGGCAAGCGCGGCGAACAGGCCGCTGAGCGCATACACGGCGACGAGCACACGCTTGACCGGAATGCCGGATAGTCGCGCGGCCTCCTCGTTGCCACCGATTGCGTACATGGAACGGCCCAGCACGGTGCGCGAGAGGATGAACCAGCACAGCACGCCGGCCAACAGCATCATCAGAATCGGGATGGGGAACTTGCCGGCGTTGGAACCGAGCCAGTTCACCTCGTCGGCAGTAGCCATCGGCGAGCCCTGAGAGATCACCAAGGTGGCGCCGCGGGCAATGGACATCATGGCCAGGGTGGAAATAAACGCCGGGAGTTTGCCGTAGGCAGTGGCGATACCGCTGACCGCACCTGCCGCGAAACCGGTGAGCAGGCCCGCAATGAGCGTGATCCAACCGGGCCAGCCTGCCTCGACGAAGAAGTGGGCCGAAACCATGGCGCTCAGCGCCGCCACCGCGCCGACCGACAGGTCGATGCCGGAGGTGACGATGACGAATGTCATGCCGAACGCCAAAATCGCCACGGTGGCGGCCTGCACGCCCACGTTGATCAGGTTGTTCACCGTGAGGAAGTGCGGGGTGGCGATGAACAGCGCGATGCACAGCACGATCAGGCCGACGAGCGCGCCGTTGTTCATGATCCAGTTGATGACGCGCTGGCGAGTACTCAAGCGCTCATCCGTAGTCGTTCCCGTCATGCGCGGGCCTCCGTTTCTGTAAGTGGCGTTTCTGTAAGTGGTTCGACGTGGTCTTCGACGTTGGACACCGCCAGCGCCATAATCTCGTCCTGGGTTGCACCCGCGGGCAGTTCGCCTGCGATGCGGCCGCCGGACATCACCAGGATGCGATCCGACATGCCGATGACCTCAGGCAGTTCCGAGGACACCATGAGCACCGCGCCGCCGGCCTGGGTGATGTCGTTGATGATGTTGTAGATCTCCACTTTGGCGCCGACGTCGACACCGCGCGTGGGTTCGTCGAGAAGCAAAATGTTCGAGCCTGCCAGCACCCAACGACCAAACACGGCCTTTTGCTGGTTGCCGCCGGACAGGTTGCGGATCTCCTGGTCAATGCCAGCCATGCGCACGCGCAATTGCTTGGCGACGTCATCCGCACGTTTGCGCTGACCACGCACATCCGCGATCCCTGCGCGTGACGACGACCGCAACGTGGCCAGTCCAATATTCTCCCCCACCGTGGCCCCAAGCACGAGGCCTTGCGCCTTGCGGTCCTCCGGCACGTGGCCGATGCCGCGCTTGATCGCCTGGGCGACCGAGCCGGACGGGAGTGGCTCGCCGTTGATGGAAACGGTGCCGGAATCGACGTGGTCGGCACCCGCGATGGCGCGCACGACCTCGGTGCGACCTGCTCCCACAAGGCCTGCCAGGCCGACAACCTCGCCGGCGCGGAGCTCGAAGGAGACGTCCTTAAACTTGCCTTCCGTGGTGAGGTTTTCCACGGTCAGCAGCGGTTTGCCGATCTCTTTATCCACCTTCGGGTACTGGTCCTCAATGTCGCGGCCGACCATGTAGCGCACGAGTTCCGCCTCTGGGGTGGTGGCGGGGACCTCGGCGACAAAGTTGCCGTCGCGAAGCACCGCCACACTGTCGGCGATACGGGCGATCTCGTCCAGGTGGTGCGAGATAAACACCATGCCCACCCCGTTGGCCTTCAAGTCGTCGACCACCATGAACAACTGGTCGACCTCGTGGCCGGTAAGGGCCGCGGTGGGCTCGTCGAGAATCAGCACACGCGCATCCATCGACAACGCCTTCGCGATCTCAACCAACTGCTGGCGCGCAATACCGAGCTCGCCGACCGGCGTGTCCAGGTCCACCTTCAGGCCGATGCGGTCGATGGCTTCAGCGGCGATGCGGCGCATCTCCTTGAAGTTCACCAACCCCATCCGGCGCGGCGTGCGCCCGAGCGTGATGTTTTCTGCCACCGACAGCGTCGGCACCAGGTTTAACTCCTGGTGGATCGTGGCAATACCGTGCGCTTCTGCGGCCTTGGTGTCGGGCAGGGTAACCGGTTGGTCGTCGATAAGAATGCGCCCCGACGTAGGCTGATACACGCCCGACATCATCTTGATCAACGTCGATTTACCCGCGCCGTTCTCGCCGAGCAGCGCAAGCACGCGACCCGGCTCGACGGCGAGCGAAACGTTATCAATCACGTTGATCGGCCCGAACGACTTCGAAATGCCGTCCAACCGGATCAGGGGTTTTACCGCTGTGGTCATCTGCTGCACCTCCTTGAAGTGAAGTTGAAATTGCTGGATTCTCGGATAGTCAATGTGGTGGGTAACACCTCGTGCTGCGAGGTCGGCTCCCCGCGGATCAGCGCGGCGATCTTCTCCCACGCACGTCTGCCGACGTCCTCCACATGCTGCTCAATCACCGTCAACGGAACGGGCTGCATCTGAAACGCCGGCTGGTCATCAAACCCAACCAGCGCGAGGTCCTCGCCCAGACCGATCTTGTGGTCCAGCACGTACTGCAGCGCCCCGACCGTCATCATGGAATCCCCCGCGATAATCGCCGACGCGCCACGCTTGAGCAGGTCCGCGGCACCCGCGAAGCCCTCCGCGCTGCTGTAGCCGCCGCGGAAGATCAGACCGTTCGTCTCTGGGGTGTCGCGGATGACGTCGTGGAAGCCTTCCAGGCGCTGCAGCCCCGTCGACGTACTCGACGGGCCCGCGATATAGCCGATCTGCGTATGCCCGTTGTCCTTGAGGTGCTGGACGGCCTTGCGGATGGAAGGTCGCGCGTCCGTAATCACCGACGGCACCTCCAGCCCCGGCAGCACCCGATCCACCTGCACAATCTTCTGGCCCCGATCCAGCAGCGACTGCACCATCGGCGCGCTGTGCATCGACGGCACGATGATCGCCCCGGCCAGCTGCTGGCCGCTAAAGGTCTGCAACGCGGCGTCGAGTTGGCCGGCGTCCTCGTTGGTGGTGGCGATCATCACCGAAAACCCATCGGTGTCCGCTGCCTGCTGAATCGACGCCGCCATCTGCGCGAAGAACGGATTGACCAGGCTCGGGATGGTTAGCCCCACCGCGGTCGACGCTGCCGAGCGCAACCCCCTCGCCTGCAAATTCGGCACGTAATTCAACTTCGCCGCCGAATGAAACACCCGGTCCCGCGTTTGTTTCGAGATCGCCGGGTTCCCCGCCAGCGCCCGCGACACCGTGGACGGCGAGACACCGGCGTCGAGCGCAACCTCGCGCAACGTGGCCCGTGCTGCCATGGGTCCCTCCGTGTGTGTCCGGATCGTGTTGGGTGCTAGTGATGTGTGCAAACGTTTGCACCATGTGCAGAACAACCTAAACTGCAGCTGAGCGTCAGGTCAATAGCGCCACACCCCCACACACCCCCGAACGTTGGACTGCCTGTGCTGTTTCGTGTGGTTTTGAAGGCGGCGTTGTGGCCGCCGCGCAGCAGCAGGCCTACCCGCGGTGGTGGGCGACGTCGTTCACACAACGAACCACACCGAATTCGCCGAAGTAATCCACGACAGAGATGCTTGCCAGGTCCAAAAACAGGTGCTTGAACAGTTCGGCGTTCGCGCTGAGAGCCTGGCGGACCATGGATTTAATCGGGGTCATATGGGTGACCACGAGTACGTTCTGACCTTCGTAGCGCTCCTGCAGTTTCAGCCGGGCGCGGGTGACGCGGCGGTGGAACGCCGTCAGCGACTCGCCGGCAGGGGGCGCGTTGTTTGGCGATTCCTGCCACGTCGCATACGCATCCTCCCCCTTCGCAATCGCCTCGTCGCGGGTCAGCCCTTCGTAGTCGCCGAAGTCGAGTTCGCGGAACCCCTCGTCGGTCCGGACCTCCAGGCCGAGTACGTCCGCGGCGAACTGCGCGGTTTGCTGAGCGCGCGCCTGCGGGGAGGCAACGATGGCATCGATGCGCCCGAACGAGCGCAGCGCCTCGGCCGCACGCTTCGCCTGCTCACGGCCGATATCGGTGAGGTCCGGGTTAGAAACGCCGGAAAAACGCATCTCGGCCGAGTGTTGCGTCTGCCCGTGCCGCAGCAGAATGAACCGCGTTCGCGGTTCGGAGTTTCCAGCCCAGTGGCCAGCGGCATCGCGCTTTTTCTTCTCGACGACCGGCCCCTCCGCCGGCTTCTCAGCCTTGCCTGAAGCCTTGCCACCGCCAACCCACACGCCGGTGCCCTTCACAATCCCCGGCTTGTCGCCACGCGCGGCCGCGTCCATGGCCACGTTGGACAACTCGTCGGCCTTCTTGTTCTTCGCACGCGGAACCCAGGTGTAGGTGACCTTCTCAAAGGAGGAGGCGAGGTCGCGGGCTTCCCGGGCGAGTTGTTGCATGTCCGGGTGTTTGATTTTCCACCGGCCAGTCATTTGCTCGACGACGAGTTTGGAGTCCATGAAGACGTCCACCCGCGTAGCGCCGACCTCGCGCGACGCCTCCAGTCCGCGGACCAAACCGTAGTATTCAGCGACGTTGTTGGTGGACTTTTTGCCCACCACGTAGGCGATCTCTGCAAGGGTTTCGCCGTTGGGGTCGTAGACCACGGAACCGGATCCGGCGACCCCCGGGTTTCCGCGGGAGCCGCCGTCGCAGTACATCTTGACGTGCATTTACACCTCGTCGGTGGCTGGGTTCACGCGCACGAGCAGGGTGCCGCAGTTCGGGCAAGCCGGCAGGGTGTCCTCCGGCTCGGCGAGTACTTCGGCGCGCTCGGACGGCGGGAGTTGGATGAAGCAGCCACCGCAGGCGCGGCCGTTGAACTTGGCGGCGCCGATGTCGTCGTACGCCTTCAGCACGTCCTCCGGCAGGCGGGAACGCAGCGCGTCGGTGTCCACCGCTTCTTCTTCCGGCAACGCATCGACGGCGCGCTGGGCGGCCTCGACCTTGCGGTTGAGTTCATCGACGCGGGCGGCGTGAATGTCGCGGTTGTTGCGCAGCGCAGCGATCTCGTTGTGGGCTTCCTTGAGTTCGTAGAGCAGGTCCGCGATGCGCGACTTCGCGGCGTAGCGGTCGTGCTCCAGGTCCTTGCGACGCTCCGGGTCGGTCTCTGCACTGAGCTGGCGCTTGTCGTCGAGTTCGCGCTTCTTCAGTTTCCGCTCGTCTTCCTGGATGCGCAGGATTTCTAGTTCCATGTCATCCACGGCCAGTTGGGCGGAGGCGGAAGCCTCGGTCATGCGCGTGCGTTCGTCGAGAAGCTTCTGTAGCTCTTGGACTTCGGGACGAACGCGCGTCTGGCCCTTGGCGGCGTCGGCGAGCGCGAGCTCCAGGAGGACGGGTTGCAGGTCTTGGGATAGGTGCATCGGTACTCCTTTAGTTCGCGGGGTGCGCGGACACGGTCCAGGGATCCGTGCGGATGTGCAGGATCTCGGTGTCCACGCCTAGAGGGGCCACGATACTCTCTGCCTGCTCGGTCCAGGGAAACTCGCTGGCCCAGTGGGCGGTATCGATGACGGCAGGCCCACCGGCGCGCAGGTGCTCGTCGACCGGGTGGTGGCGCAGATCCGAGGTGACATACACGTCCACACCGAGTTTGGACACATCCGAAAGGAACGAGTCGCCGGAGCCGGAGGACACCGCGACCTTTTGCACGATCTGGTCCGGATCGCCGGCGGCGCGCACGCCCCAGGCGGTCTCCGGCAGGGCGTTGGCCACCTGTTGGGTGAACTCGCGCAGGGTCATCGGCTCCGGGAGCGTGCCGATGCGCCCGAGGCCCGTCGCGTTGTCCAGATCCGCGGTGTGCTCCACCTGCACGATGTCGAACGCCGGCTCCTCGTACGGGTGATGCGCGCGCAGCGTATCGACGAGCTCACGCCGCAACCTCGCCGGCGCCACAAACTCCACCCGTAGCTCCCGGGCGGTGTAGTGCTCGCCGACCGTGCCGTCGGTGGGGTCCGCGCCCTCGACCGGGGTGAACTCGCCGGTGCCCTCGGTGGTGAAGGCGCACTCGCGGTAGTTGCCAATCTCGCCCGCGCCGGCCTCGAACAGGGCACGCTTCAACGCATCGGCATCCGCTGGCGGGACGTGGACGCCCCAGCGGTCGGTGGCGTTAAGAAGCACCGGCTTGATCGGGCGGCCGGGTTCGATGCCGACGAGTTCGGCGAGTTTGTCCGACACACCCGGGCGCGCCGAATCGGCGTTCGTGTGCGCGGCGAACAGCGCGCAGCCGCCAGCCAGCAACGTGTGGATAACCTTGCCCTTCGGGGTATTCGCCGCCACCGAATGCACACCACGCAGCAGCAACGGGTGGTGCACAACGAGCAACTGCGCACCCTGCGCCACGGCCCGTTCGGCGACCTCCAGCGTGCAATCCAACGCGAACGCAACCTTGGTCACCTCAGCATCCGGATCACCGCAAACCAGGCCAACCTGGTCCCAACTTTCCGCCAACGCCGGCGGGTAGGCAGCCTCGAGGGCATCAACAACGTCTTGCACAGTCACAGCAGTCATGGCAGCCAGCCTACAAATTTGGAACAGTGGTGAGGTGTGAACACCACATTGCTTTTCGACGTCGACGGCACCCTCATCGACTCATTCCCCGGCATCCGCCACGGATTCCTCCTCGGATTAGAGGCCGTGGGCTGGGACAAACCCGACGAGGAGTTCATCAAACGCATCCCCGGCCCACCCATGCCGGAATCGATGCGCGCGCTCGGCATGTCGCCTGACCAGGTCGAACAAGCCATGCAGGCCTACTCCGCCTACATGTCCACCGAAGGCTGGCAACGCTTCGAGGTTTTCGACGGCATGGCCGACCTGCTGGCCAGGTTGAAGGGGGAAGGTTTTGGGGTGTGCACGGCGACGTCGAAAAGCGAACGCTTCGCGCGAGCCGCCCTCGAGCGCGCAGGGATGCTCGAACACATCGACTTTTTGGGCGCTGCATCTAACGACGGCGTACGCGCCAAGAAGGCCGACGTGATCCGGTACGTGCTGGACAACGTCGCGCCAAAACGTCCCCTGATGATTGGGGATCGCACCCACGACTTCACCGGTGCCGCCACCTTTGACATCCCAAGTGTTGCCGTGACCTGGGGCTACGGCGCTGCATCCGAGTGGGACGAAGCGACCTACGTAGCATCGGACGCACGCGAGTTGGAAAGGATCATCCGTGCTGCATATTGATTTCGTCTGCACCGGCAACATCTGCCGCTCCCCGATGGCCGAGGTCATCGTGCGCTCCAAGTTGGAGGACGCGGGACTGGGCGATGCGGTGCGCGTGTCGTCGTCAGGCATCGGCGACTGGCACGTCGGCCACAAAGCCGACGAACGCGCCCGGCGCGAACTGGCCAACCACGGCTACGACGGCGAAGCCCACCGCGCCCAACAGTTTGGCTACGAGCAGGAGCAAGCCGACCTGATCGTCGCGCTGGACACCAACCACGTGTCGGAGTTGGTCGTGCGCGGCGTGCCCGAAGACAAGGTCCGTCTGCTGCGCTCCTTCGACCCCGCCGCACCTGAGGGCGCTGGCGTTGCCGACCCGTACTACGGCGGGCCCGAGGGCTTCACCGTGGTGCGCGAGCAGATCGAAGCCGCCGCCGACGGCATTATCCGCTGGGTGCGCGATCAGCTAGGCTAAGTGGGCGTGAATGCCAACAAGTCCTCCCAAAAGCCGTGGTGGCGCCAACTGCTCAACCCCGGCTGGATCATCGCGGCGATCGTCGTCGGCATTTTCTCCTACTTTGCCTTCACGTTCCTCGCGCCCTGGCAACTCGGCAAGAACGAACAGTTAGTCGAGCGCAACGAACACATCTCCGCGGCGTTCGACCACGATCCCGAACCGCTGGTGGACCGCCTGCCCGGCACCACGCTCGCCCCCGCCGACGAATGGTCACGTGTGGTCGCCACCGGCCACTACACGGGCAACGACGTGTTGCTTCGCCTGCGTTCCGTCGACCGCACCCCTGCGTTCCAGGTGCTCACGCCGTTCACGCTTGACGACGGCCGCACCATCCTTGTCAACCGCGGCTGGGTCCCCGCCGAAGGCTCCACCGGTGTGCCGGACATCGACGCAGCACCTACCGGCGACGTCACCATCACTGGCATGCTGCGCGCCGCCGAAGCGTCCCACCCGACCGCGCCCATCCACGACCAGGGCTTCGACATGGTCCACTCCATCAACCCCACCCAGGTTGGGGAGCTGACCGGAGTCGACGCGGGGGCGGACATGGTCGAGCCGTACCTCCAACTACTCTCAGACCAACCCGGCACCCTCACCGCCATCCCCCTGCCCCAACTCGAAACCGGCAACCACCTTTCCTACGGCCTCCAGTGGATCCTGTTCGGCGTCGCCGCCCCCGGCGCCCTGCTCTACTTCCTGTTCTCCGAAAGCCGCGAACGCCGCCGCTACGTCGAGGAGCAGAAGCAACTGCTTAACGACGACACCGTGTCCGGCAGCGGCCCCGAGCCTTCCCCTGTCCCCGGCGAAGAAACCGCCCCGGCGCCGTCCGCTCAGACCCCGACTGCGGCTCCTACGCGTTCCCGCCAGCGCTACGGTTCTTCCCGCACCAACCCGTGGGCCAAGGCTTACGATAAGGAACAAGAACGCTAACTCTGTCCCATGGTCTCTGAAGGGGTTTTGATGTCGCTCGATTCCGTCCTCCGCACCCTCGCCGACGCCTTCGTCGTCCCCGCCTCGGGCGTCGAACCTGCCGATATTGAAGACGCCGCCTTCGACCACGCCGTCGCCTTCGCCAACCGCCCCTTCGCAACCTTGTCGCTTCTCACCGACCCCGAAGGCCAGCCCCTTTTCGCCCTGTCCGACGGCGGTACTTTGCCAGCCCGCGCCGGCTTAGCCTGCGCCGCGCTTGGCCACTCTCTCCACGACATCTCCATCGTCCCCGACTCCCCCACCGCCACCACCGGCTCCGCTCGGGTGCAGTTCTCCGAATGGGACGTCGCAGACGTGGAGTTCGACGGCAACACCCCGGCGTTCGAACTGGGCATCCTCGCCGCCATCGAGAACCGATCGCTCTAGGTACCGGTTCGGGTTAAGCGACAAAATGTGTGTCTGGATTCGTCGATTTGTTTGAGATGATCGGGGGTTTTCCTGAAAGTATATGCTCCTGGGGCTTATATCCGCGCCATGGTGACGAAAAACCGGGGGGTGACAGCAGCGTGTGGTAGGGGCTGGTGTTGGCTTGATCAATGCCGAAGAACAGACCACGCTGCCAATGCGGTGGGGAAATGAAACGCAACGGTAAGACCTCCGCCAACCGCAGCCGGTGACGGTGCAAAATGTGCGGCGCTTCCACCACCAAGCAGCTCCCCGATATCACCAACTCCGCTGCCTTCGCAGCATTTATCACCCACCTCACAACCGGTGCGAGCTTGGAAACCGCTGCCGCCGGAGCAGGATGTCATCCGCGTACGCTGCAACACCGGTTTGAACACTTCTGGCTAGTTGATGTCCCCGATCCCACGATCGGGCACGAAGGCTGGGTCTACGACCAGGTCTTTCTTGACGGCACCTACACCGCCGGCGGATGCTTGATTGTTGCTGCCACCTTGGATCACGTCATCGCTTGGCACTGGTGCACACGTGAAACCACCCGCGACTACCAACGACTGCTCGAACGTATCCCCGCGCCCCTGATCCCTGTCATTGACGGCGGCCAAGGCGCTGCCAGCGCAATCAAGGCATGCTGGCCCACAACGAAAGTGCAGCGCTGCCTCGTCCACGCCCAACGCGTGGTGCGCCGGCACACCACCGCACGTCCCCGCACCGATGCAGGACGAGCGATTTACCAGATCGCGCTCAACCTCACGAAGATCACCGATCTTGACGAGGCGGCCGCGTGGGGTGCGCAACTGCACGAATACGGCACTATCTACCGTGACTGGATGAACCAGAAAACGTTCACAACCGACCCGGCGACACGGCAACGCGCCTGGTCATGGACTCATGAACGCACTCGCAAGGCCTACAACAGCCTCAACCACCTATGGCGGGGCAACTTACTGTTGGTCTACCTCGCCCCACCCGACGGTGTGCTCGACGCCAGCCGGATCAAAGCCACCAAACAGCCGGAAGGCGGAATCAACGCCCAGTTGAAACTGCTGGCCCGCACCCACCGGGGAAGATCCGGGAACATCAACGCCGCATGTTGGATTGGTGGCTCTACCTAAAAACGGAACTGCCTGACGACCCCGTTGAGATCGCCGGGCAGCCCAACTGGGGTCAGGACTAACTGGCCAAAGTATCCCCCCTGACCCGAAACGAGAACCAAGCCGACCACGAAACTTCGACGACCAGCCTTCTACGAGGGCGCTATCGACACCAACTACACCCACTCAATCGGCATCCAAAAAGGCCACATCTAACCCTCGCGACACGCCGAGCTAGACACCCTTTTTGACCCTTAACGCTCAAATAGTAGTTATAGAGTAGCGGCTCACGCAGGAAGCAAGAATTTGAATATACTAGCCTCTGTCTCGTTTACGGTATCTCACCAAGACTACGTACAAAATGCCCGCTAGAGCACCTGTAATCGATAAAATGGGACCTACGGACAAAATCGGATTAGACCACGCAGAAAGTGCTACCTGAATAATACTCAGGATAACACCTATAGCGATAATGATACCGATGACAACACGTAGCAAGCGCATTTATACCTACTGTGACCAACAAATTCCACCAGGGAAAAGTCTAATTCCTCGATTCCACGAACCGCAGATGCCTAAAATGCCAGATTCCGCCGCTAAGACTCCAGCAATAGCGCCAGCAAGAACCCCGCCTACACCTGTTTCTGCAGTAATTAACGCAGCTAACGCGGCAACACCAGCGCCAGCGGCGTACGCATTCTGGAGTGCAGATGCCGCGCAGCTATTTAGCAAGACACCGGGTGGTAGCTTTTGGAACCCATTCCGTCCTTGACATGCATCGTAAAACTGAATAGCCGGTTCGATAGCATCCGCTTCGCGTTCAAGAATCGCTAGGTCTGATTCGTCCGCGTCAACATTCCAGCCTTGCGCAAGAAGAGTTCCTGAGAACTCATTCAGTACACCAGAATCCACGTCTGGATCCGACTGAGCTGCTCGATAATCAAACCGTGCATGTTCAAAATCAACATACCTGTCCATCGCCCTAAAAGATGCCTCTTCAGCCACGGTGAGGTTCGAATCCTCGGCAAATAACATCTGCGCCTCAGCGACGTCAATTGGCTTTGCCGTTACCGTCGTAGGGGAGGAGATTCCTAGCGCCGATACCGAAAGTGCAACTGCCAATGCCCTTCTAAAGAGTAGGCGCATTCCTAACCTCTTTCTAGGAATATTCTGCGAGAGCTTGCTCTGTCGAGATGTCCTGCGAGCTCTTGCTCACTTAAGACACCTTGTGAGATGACGGTAACATATTCTTTCGCCCAATGAACGGCAGAGCATTAATGAGAATGTCACGCCGATAGCAGACACACATTTTGAGCCTTAACCCCTTAACCCCAGCCTGCGGACTCACACCAAGCTACGAAAAGGCCCCTCCGAAGAGGGGCCTTGACCTGGTGCGCCATGACGGGCTCGAACCGCCGACCTACTGGGTGTAAACCAGTTGCTCTTCCAGCTGAGCTAACGGCGCGCTACCCGGTAACACTACCAAAGCACGACCGGAAAAGGAAAACCTGCAGGCTAAGCGCCAAAAACTACCGTTTCGAGGCGGCGAGGCAGGAGCCCTGCCAGTCACCGAAGCGGTCGGCCTTGGTCTGCAGCAGACCGGCCAACTGGGCAGACTCTGCGATCAAGCCCGGGGCGACAACGCCTGGGAAGCCGGCACCAGGAGTCATCAGCCAGATACGGCCACCGGAGCCGAGGTTGCGGGTGGCGTCGACGAGTTCATCGACAAGGTCACCGTCGCCTTCACGGAACCAAAGGAGGACGAGGTCGCAGGGCTCGAGGGTGTCTTCGTCGAGAAGCATTGCTCCGATGGCATCCTCGATGGCTTCCGAGATGGACGAATCCGCATCCTCGCCCCAGCCGATCTCCTGAACGACAAGGTCGGGGCCAACCCCAAAACGGTCGGCGTAGGTGTCCACTCCTGTGGCACTCAAGTGTCTAAATCCTCCAGTTGTAGTTGTACGAATGCACGACAGCATACCGCCCCACCGTGCTCAATGGCGACAAACCAACAATTAGTCTCACCAAAAGCCATCCGATGTAAGAACTAGCGACCAAAAGAACGTATCCTTGTCGGTGTATTGCCCCGATGAACCCAGGAGGTTGAAGTGGCCGAAAAGGACACCGAGATGATCGATGGTCGCGTGAAGAACGCTTCTGACGTCGATACGAATATCCTGTCGCTGCGCGAAGGCGTAGCTTCCTACCTGCATGACGCGGACCCGGAGGAAACCCAAGAGTGGATGGACTCCCTCGACGGCCTGCTCGAGGAGTCCGACCCGGAGCGCGCCCGCTACCTCATGCTTCGCCTCATTGAGCGCGCCAACGCCAAGCGCGTACCGCTGCCGGCGCTGTCCTCCACGGACCTGGTGAACACCATCCCAACCAAACTCGAGCCGGAATTCCCTGGCGACGAGAAGATTGAGAAGCGTTACCGCCGCTGGATGCGCTGGAACGCCGCCGTCATGGTGCACCGCGCACAGCGCCCCGGCATCGGCGTCGGCGGCCACATCTCCACCTACGCCTCCGCGGCAGCCCTCTACGAAGTTGGCTTCAACCACTTCTTCAAGGGCAAAGACGCACCACAGGGCGGCGACCAGATCTTCTTCCAGGGCCACGCCTCCCCAGGCATGTACGCCCGCGCCTTCCTCGAAGGCCGCCTCTCCGAAGACGACCTGGACGGCTTCCGCCAGGAACACTCCCGCAAGCAGGGCGGCCTGCCGTCCTACCCGCACCCGCACGGCATGCCGAAATTCTGGGAGTTCCCGACCGTGTCCATGGGCCTTGGCCCAATGAACGCCATCTACCAGGCACGCTTTAACAAGTACCTGCAGGACCGCGGCATCAAGGACACCGACCAGCAGCACGTCTGGGCATTCCTTGGCGACGGCGAAATGGACGAGCCCGAATCCCGCGGCCTCATCCAGATGGCTTCCCTCTACGGCCTGGACAACCTCACCTTCGTCATCAACTGCAACCTGCAGCGTCTCGACGGCCCAGTGCGCGGCAACGGCCAAATCATCCAAGAACTGGAAAGCTTCTTCGTCGGTGCCGGCTGGAACGTCATCAAGGTCGTCTGGGGCCGCGAGTGGGACGAACTGCTTGAGAAGGACGAGGACGGCGCACTCGTCCACATCATGAACACCACCAAGGACGGCGACTACCAGACCTTCAAGGCCAACGACGGCGCCTACGTCCGCGAGCACTTCTTCGGCCGCGACGAGCGCACCAAGAAGCTCGTCGAGGATATGACCGACGAAGAGATCTGGAACCTGCGCCGCGGCGGCCACGACTACCGCAAGGTCTACGCCGCCTACAAGCGCGCCCTGGAAACCAAGGGCAAGCCGACCGTCATCCTCGCCCACACCGTCAAGGGCTACGGCCTCGGCCACAACTTCGAGGGTCGCAACGCAACCCACCAGATGAAGAAGCTGGCCCTGGAAGACCTGAAGCTCTTCCGCGACAAGCAGCAGATCCCGATTTCCGACGAAGAACTGGAAAAGGATCCGTACCTGCCGCCGTACTACCACCCGGGCGAGGACGCCGAGGAGATCAAGTACCTCAAGGCACGCCGCGAGGAACTCGGTGGCTACCTGCCAGAGCGTCGCGAGCAGTACACCCCACTCGAGCAGCCTGACTTTGAAAAGACCTTCAAGGCCCTGTTCAAGGACTCCGGCAAGCAGGAAGTCGCCTCCACCATGGCGCTCGTGCGCACGTTCAAGGCGATCATGCGCGACAAGGAGATCGGCAAGCGCATCGTCCCGATCATCCCGGACGAGGCCCGTACCTTCGGCCTCGACTCCTGGTTCCCGACCCAGAAAATCTACAACCCGCACGGCCAGAACTACGTGCCGGTCGACCACGACCTGCAGCTGTCCTACCGCGAGTCCACCGATGGCCAGATCCTGCACGAAGGCATCAACGAGGACGGCTCCTCCGCATCCTTCATCGCAGCAGCAACGTCGTACGCCACCCACGG
Source organism: Corynebacterium sp. HMSC08F01 (assembly GCF_001807545.1). NCBI lineage: Bacteria > Bacillati > Actinomycetota > Actinomycetes > Mycobacteriales > Corynebacteriaceae > Corynebacterium > Corynebacterium sp. HMSC08F01. Next base: position 308,804 of record NZ_KV789314.1, read on the forward strand.
CGAGCCGATGATCCCGATGTACATCTTCTACTCGATGTTCGGCTTCCAGCGCACCGGCGACAACTTCTGGGCCGCCGGCGACCAGATGGGCCGCGGCTTCATCGTCGGCGCAACCGCCGGCCGCACCACCCTCTTCGGAGAGGGCCTGCAGCACATGGACGGCCACTCCCCGATCCTGGCATCCACCAACCCGGCCGTCATCCCGTACGACCCGGCGTTCGCCTACGAGATGCCATACATCATCTCCAAGGGCATCGAGCGCATGTACGGCCAGGGCGCGGACAAGGACGAGGACGTGATGTACTACATCACCGTCTACAACCAGCCGCACCACCAGCCGGCACGCCCGGACAACCTCGACGTTGAGGGCCTGCACAAGGGCATCTACCTTTACGACGAAGGCAAGGACCTCGAGCACAAGGTCTCCCTGCTCGCCTCCGGCGTGGGTATGCAGCAGGCACTGCGCGCCCAGGAGATCCTGCAGGAGAAGTACAACGTCGGCGCCGCGATCTACTCCGTCACCTCCTGGACCGAACTCGCCCGTGAGGGTCAGCGCAAGGCTGCCGAGCAGCTCCGCAACCCGGGCGAAGAGGTTGAAGAGGCATTTGCGACCAAGCAGCTCAAGCAGACCGAAGGCCCGTACATCGCGACCTCCGATTTCGCTTCCGACCTGCAGGAGCAGATTCGCGCCTACGTCCCGGGCCAGTACATCGTGCTTGGTGCCGACGGCTTCGGTTTCGCCGACACCCGCGAAGCCGCCCGCCGCTTCTTCAACATCGACGCCGAGTCCATGGCCGTCGCCGCCCTGATGGGCCTGGCCAACGAAGGCAAGATCGACCGCGATGTTGTAGCTAAGGCTGCGAAGGATCTGAAGATCGACGATCCGACCGCCGCGAAGCCGACCCTCGACTCCGACGACGAGGGCCCGGAGAACGCCGCCGAGTAGTTCTCTGACCTCCACCGCCCCGGCCTGTTTTCATTGGCTGGGGCGGTTTTCGTTGTGTGAGGTGGCTCGTCTTTCCGCCTGCCACCCTTTCCGAAAATAGTTCCCCGGCCGGGAACTTTCTTCGGTTTTGGAACTTTCCGCGGCTGCGTTTCCCCAGGTCGCCGATTTTGTGAGCCGCGCGGATCCAAAATTGTTCCACGAATCGGCGCGGACCCGGGAACTATTTTGGCCAGGTGTGGATTCGCCTGACAGATTTCACACTGACTCCAAACCCAAAACCCGCTGACCTGCGACGATTCCCGGCGCTGACAGATTCTGCCGGAATGTGTCAGAAACCTCGGCGGCTGGCGGCTGTCGCAGGCGCGGTCGCGCCGGCCCTACCCTCGCGCTAGGGCGATGACGCGCTCGATGGCGGCGGTGACGGCGTCGGGGTCGTCGAGAGGCGGCATGTGCCCTGACTCGGGCAGGATTTGGAAGTAGGCGCCTGGCCAGATTGCGGCGAGTTCGGCGGATTGGCTGACGGGGGCGACGTTGTCGCGGTCGCCGACGAGGATGTAGCCGGGGATGGTGGCCAGGACGGCGGCGGCGCCGCGTTCGGAGTGGGTTTGGAGGTCGTCGAAGAAGCCTCGATAGGTGGCGAGCGGCGTGGCTTTGATCATGCGGGCGTGGAATGTGATCAGGGACCACGGTACGGGCCGGAAGTAGAACCAGCGCGCGAGGATGGGGGCGATCATGTCGGTGACCAGGCGTCGGATGCCTTCGGCGGCGTGCGGCAGCCTATCCACAAACCACCCGAGCGACCGGCCGAATCCCCCACCGAGGAGACGTGGTAGGCCGCGGGCGGTGAAGGGGTCGACGGTGCTGGAGATTTGTACGGAGCCGACCCAGTTGAAGCGGTGGCGGCGCATGAGGGACAGGGAGATCGGACCGCCGAGGGAGTGTCCGACGGTGATGAGGGGGTCGTCGATACCGAGGTGGCTCAGGACGGCGGCGATGTCGTCGGCGGCGGAATCGATGGTGAGCAGGCTGGGGTCGGCGTAGCCGGTTTTGCCGTGGCCGCGGACGTCGACAAGGATTTGGCGCACGCCGGCAATGGCTTCGACCTGCAGTTTGTATTCGGCGGCGGCGATGTTGAAGCCGTGTGCGTAGACGACGGTCAGGCCGGCGTCGCGGGGGCCGACGTCGTAGTAGTGGATGGTGATGCCGTCGCGGTCAAGGGTGCCGGTGCGCATCATAATCCGAGTTGTCCCAGGTAGGGCATGGCGGCGAAGCCGATGCCGACGATGACGGCGAGGATGCCGAAGACCAGCGCGACTTTTTGCAGCGGTGTCGATCCCGCAGGCGCAGGCGCGGGCGTTTGCTTCTCGACGACCCCACGTCCCGTATTCGTCACCCTCGCCGTCGTCGAACGCTTCGAGCCGTCGGCGAACGTGGCGGTCACGTCAAGGTTCGCGCTGTCGTAGGAGTCCTTGGGCAGGGTCACGGTAATCGCCCCGGTCTTCTGGTCAACCGAGTCGTAGGTGCCCTTGACCTCCCACGTCGCGTCGTTAGGAAGGTCCAGGTGGCGGACGTTGGTCGGGGTGAGCGTTACGGTTTGGCCGGGGTCGGCCTCGGCGGAGTCGTATTCCGGATCGTACAGAAACGCGTGGTCCGGGATTAAGGTGACCTCGGGGAAATAGAGGTCCGTCGAGTTGTCCGGAAAGTGCACCCGCACCGGAATCTGCTGCGTGTTCTCGCCGCGCTGCACCGGCGTATCGCCATTCAGGTTGAGGTTGACCCGGAGTTTGTCGTCCACCTTGTCCACCTGAAAGCGGTGGCGGATCGTGTTCTCCCCGGTCAGGCTCCACCGCGCCCCCTCCGGCACGTCCTTCAACTCCAGGTAAACGGGGTTGGTGTAGTAGTCGCCCGGCGGGCCGTACACGTGCGATGTCTCCGGCGCGAAGTACGGCTTGTACGTTTCCGCCATCGTTGCGGCGCCGGCGACGGGGGCGACGAGGCTGGTGATCACAACGGCTGCTGCCGGAACTGCGAGGCGGTGCATGGGCCTATCATAACGGCATGGAACTTTCGCAGCGCTTGGATCTCGGCGGCCTCCAACTCGAGGAGGAAACCCCGGCAGACACGTTCGCTCGTCTCGCGGGATTGGTTGAGGAGGTGACGGGGGTCGTCGTCAAGCAAAGCTCGCGTTTCGACGACACCGCAATCGCCTCCCTCGACCGCATCGAACTCGCCGTGCGGATCGAAGAGAACTTCGGCGTGCGTATCGACGACACCGTGCTCACCGACCACCCCACCGCCGGCGAACTCGCCGACTACCTGGAGGAACACGAATGATTTCATACCTGACCGACATGGACGGCGTGCTGCACAAAGAGGGCTCCGTCATTCCCGGCGCGAAGGAGTTCATCTCCACCCTGCGCGATGAGGAAATCGAGTTCATGGTGCTGACCAACAACTCGATGCAAACCCCACGCGACCTCTCCGCGAAACTGCAGCGCATGGGCCTGGACATCGAACCGGAACGGATCTGGACCTCGGCGACGGCGACCGCGAAGTTTCTCTCGCAGCAAGCCGGCGAGGCCTCCGCGTACGTCATCGGCGAGGCCGGCCTGACCACGGCCCTGCACGAAATCGGCTGGATTCTTACCGACGCGGACCCCGACTTCGTCGTACTCGGCGAAACCCGCACCTACTCCTTCGAAGCGCTCACCACCGCCTCGAACCTGATCCGGCGCGGCTCGCGCTTCATTGCAACGAACCCCGACCTGACCGGGCCTGGCCCGCGCGGGGTCGTACCCGCAACCGGTTCCGTCGCCGCCATGATCACCGCCGTGACCGGCATGGAGCCTTACTACGTGGGCAAACCTAACCCCGTCATGATGCGCTCCGCACTGAACAACATCGGCGCCCACTCCGAAAACACGGTCATGATCGGCGACCGCATGGACACCGATGTGAAATCCGGCCTCGAAGCCGGCATGCGCACCGTACTTGTGCGCTCCGGCATTAGCGACGACGCCGAGATCGCCCGCTACCCCTACCGCCCCACCGCCGTGTTCGACTCGGTGGCGGACCTGGTGGATCGCATCCACGACCCCTTCGGCGACGGCAAGTACACCGACGCCGACTAGGGCGCGCTTCCTTACACCGCCGAGTCGGAGCCGGCGATGTAGAAGCGCTGCTTGTTCACAAACTCGTCCATGCCCAGTGGGCCCAGTTCGCGGCCCAGACCGGAAGCCTTCACACCGCCGAAGGGCAGTTCGGCGCCGCGGGCCTGCGGGATGTTGACGTGGATCATGCCGGTGTCCACCTTGTCGGCAACGCGCTTGGCGCGCTCGACGTCCTCGGACATCACGGCGCCGCCGAGGCCGTAGCGGGAGTTGTTGGCCACCTCGATGGCCTCCTCCTCAGAGGACACCTTGTATACCTCGGCAACGGGGCCGAAGAACTCCTCGTAGTAGGAGTCGGAACCGACCGGGATGTCGGTGATCACGGCCGGGGTGATGTAGGCGCCCTTGCCGGTGACCTCGCCGCCAACGCGCAGGTTCGCGCCTTCAGAGACGGCGATCTTCAGCTGCTGGGCGAGGTTTTCGGCGGCGTCGCGCGAGGACAGCGGGTAGTAACGGCCCTTCTCCGGGTTGAGCGGATCGCCCGCTTCGCACTTGGAAGCGAGGGAGACGAGTTCGTCGACGAATTCGTCGTAAATGTCCTCCATCACGATCATGCGCTTGTTGGAGGTGCAGGCCTGGCCGGTGTTGGAAATGCGCTTGTTCCAGGCGGTTTTCGCGGCGGCCGGGACGTCGGTGGAGTCGAGCACGATGTAGGCGTCGGTGCCGCCCAGCTCGAGCACGCACTTCTTCAGCGCCTGGCCGGCCTGGGAGGCGATGGCACGCCCGGCGCGCTCGGAGCCAGTGAGGGAAACGCCTTGGACGCGGTCGTCGTTAATAATGCGCGAAATTTGCGTGTGCTTCGCGTACAGATTCGTGAACAGCCCCTTGGGCGCGCCGGCCTCCTCGAAAATCTTCTGGATCGCCTCCGCCGAACGCGGGCAGATCTCCGCGTGCTTGACCAGCACGACGTTGCCGGCCATCAGCGCGGGCGCGGCGAAGCGCGCGACCTGGTAATACGGGTAATTCCACGGCATGATGCCCAGGATCACGCCGAACGGAACCTTGCGCATAATCGACGTGCCGCCACGCTTGTTCGGGATCTCCTCGTCAGCCCCGAACTCGGCGCCGTTGTCGGCGTAGTAATTGAAAATCTCGACTACGTCGTCGATCTCACCGTCGCCCTGGTCGACCGGCTTGCCCATCTCTTCGGCGATGATGCGGGTGAGTTCGTCGCGTTTGTCGTCGAAAAGCTTCGCGACCTTCCGCAGCACCTCCGCACGCTCCTCAAACGACTTCTCGCGCCACTGCTTAAACGTGTCGTTTGCGGTGGTCAGGGCGGTGTCGAGGGCGTCGTCGCTAATGAAATCGTACGTTGCGACAATCTCGTTGTTCTTCGGATTTTGTACTCGATATTTAGTAGACATGCGCCCCATGGTACGAGCGCTGCGTCAGCCTCGCCACGAAGTTCTCCTCCGCCGCCAACCGCTCAATCGCGCGCCGAAACGGCTCAATCTCCGCCTCCGTGGCGCGGATCGTTTCGCTGCACGAGTACGTGCGATCCGGCCGCCGCTGCCAGCGCGTGAACCAGACCTCGCCCGGCTCACCCTCGGGCAATAAGAGCATTTGCTTCTCGACGACCCCACGCACCCGCCCCAACATCCCCTCAATGTGGAGCGTCCACGTGAGTCGATTGCGTGTCGGACGGCACGCGCGGGGCGCAGCCAGTGTTGTCGTCATCGGTGGGGACCCTTCTGTGCTTTGCAGTGCTTGTGTGCTTTTGCTGCAGTGCATGTTCAGCACTGTTTGTTCGGCATACTCCTGCCCCGGTGACTAAGCGGGACTTGAATCCGCCTGCCCGGTGACTAGCCGGGCCCTGGCGGCGGAGTGCGAGACGAGAGGTTCGTCTTCCCCAACGGCCTCTGGTTGCTCGCGGACGATCTTGCGTCACACGAGTTCACCTGGGCAACCCTCAACCGCTGCTTGATCCCCCTGTTTATTCGACCTTTGGTTGAGGTTTAGCGGAGTCCTTTGCGGCCGGAACGTTTACTTACATGGCGTCGACCGCCGTTTAGCGGAAACGCCCCCTAAAGAAAGCTTCGACTACAGGACCTGAATTAAAGCACAACACCAATTCGTCAACCTGCAAGCATGTCTTTAACATTTTCTATGCGCAACGTTAAAGTTTGTTCGGTGGAGGAATTTTGGGAAGTACTCTGGATACGGACGGGGAACGCTGGCAAAATGTCGAGAAGTCTGCTGGCGACCCCACCAACGCGATAACTGAATTTGCGATAGTTGGTCTGCTAGTAACTTTCGTTGCTTTCATCCTTTCTATCGTCGGAATGTTTTTCTACGTAAATGGACACGTAGAACAACTCTCTGCCCAGTTAGGAAGCTCGAACCCCCTCTCTCTCGGCGCCCTCCTCACAGGCCTAGTAGCAGCGGGAGGCATTACCTACGCTATCGACCGGGACAGAGGAGACCGTTTCACGCTTGAAGACGGATCTTCCATTCAGCTCCTCATCTCAGCGGTGGCGTTAATCGCGGTAATCCTCAATGTTGTTTGGGAGTACATGCGGTCCGTGACCAGCGTATATAAACAGCAGCTTGAAGTGCACAAGAGCGGACTTCACACAGGTAACGCAACAGAGAATGCACCCACTCTTTCGCTAGTCGATTTGGTGGTTGCCTGGTTCTCACCGAACGTGTTGATGGTCGCATCCGTGAGCGCAGGTGCGCTTGCAATTTTCTTTACACTCTCCACTGCTTCGCGCCCCAATGTTCTGCGGATTCATGGCCAGACACAAACGGTGTCTAGACGGTTAACTAACAGGGAAAACGCTACAGCGTTTCTGAAGATGCTGAACAGCGAAGTGGGTGATCTTCGTCCCGCACTCGGCGCAACTTCCCACTGGATATCACGTTTAGTTGGGATAGTCTTGATTGGCTTGGTATTCGCAGGGCCGGTCGCCGTTTTTTGGATTTCGGACGGGCCGGAATCCCCGCGAAAAGCGACCGCAGCATTTCTAACTCTAGGGACGGTAGGCGTGGGTTGCCTTGCGTTCGCATTCAGACAGCATCGTCGACAGGTTCTGTCTTTTGGCCTCCTAGCCGACAAATCCACAGCCTATTACTACCTCTGCATGTTGGGGCTCGTCACACTCGGGACGATTGTTGTGGGATTCCTAATAGCCCCTGTTGCTGGCATCGCGCTGCTGGTCGTGACGATAACTTATAGCGTTTTACACGTTCGATTCATACACCAAGTTAGAAAATTCCAGCACAAGGCGATCCGCCCAAGAAAAGAGACAGAACCGTGAAAAACCTAAAACAACATTCAGATTCGACTGACAACGCATTCCCCAACAAGAGCGCACCAGCGGACCGGGAAGACGCAAGTGGATACGTCTCCACAACCGTAGGGAATTTTCGCATAGCGGCAACGATAGCCACTTTGCCTACACAATCTCCCGCTCCACGAGAAGTGTCAGCAAAGCTCGAGACTGAACACTACGCATTCAACCTTTCCAATGTTGGTTTTGCTACGCCCGAAAGGTCGGAACTGGAGCTAGTGCTCTTACGCAAATCCGACTGTTGCACCTTAACGATTCACGCGAATAACAATTCGCTCGCCGACACTGGACGGCTACCCGAAAAAACATTTCGCGTCTCCACCCCGTGTTGCTGTGCTGACATAGATCTAGTGCCACTTCCCCAGATTGAATCAGGCCCCACGCATAGCAGCGATCCCGATCGCGAGGACATCAAAAAGAAACGGAAGAGAGTCAAAAGAGGAGTTAAAAAACGCTTGGGGTCATCCCTATTCGCAGCCACGCCCTTGAAAGATCTGCTCGTCCGTTTGGATGAATGTTGCGAAAGCGACCGTCGAGACATCATCGACATCAAGAGAAAATTGTCAGATTTGTCCCGTTAAGGTGCGATCTGCTGGGAAGCCTATAAAAACGACAACCTACAGCAACCGCACGGCCAGCACGCCAAGGAAGATCAACACGAGACCGACGAGGCGGGTCGTGGTGAGCGGGTTCTTGCGCGCACCGAAGGCGCCGCGGGCCTCAAGGACCTGGCCGGCGGCGATCGTGCCAGCGTTGAAGGCGATGACGGTGGTGGCTGTGCCGATCAGCGGTGACAGCGTCGCGCCGGCGATGACGAAGATCGCACCGACGACGCCGCCGAGCCACATCCACCACGGGCCCGGCGTCGGGCGGCGGACCAACTGACGGGGCGAGGTCAGCAGCGCAGCGACGAAGAGCAGGCACACCCCGACGAAGAGATTGATCTCGGAGGCGTGCAGCGACGACCCGGCGATCGTGCCCAGGTAGCCGTTCACCGCGGTCTGGATTGCAGAGCCGACACCGACCATCACACCCAGCAGGCGGAACAGCCACAGCTCGAGGCCCGACGCGTCGCCCTCCACCTTCGCCGACTTGCCGGCGCGCAACACTACGACGATGCCGATGAAGACGACGAGGGCGCCGGTGATGCGGGGCAGGGTGACGTTGATAAGCGGTGCCCCAAAGAGACCAAACCGGTCAATAACAAGGCCCATTACGACCTGGCCGAGGATCGGCAGCACCACTGTTTGCACGGCGCCGAGGCGTGGGAACAGGAGGATGTTGCCGAGGACGAAACACACGCCCATCACGCCGCCGAGCCACAGCCACCACGGCAGCGACGTGCCCGGCGCGAACTGCGGCAGCGGGTTGCCCTGCGAGATTGTCGTCGCGACGATTGCGACGAGCAACGCCACCGAAAACGAGATCAGCGCGGAAACGACTGGACGATTGCCGACACTCAGGCGCAGGCGCGAATTCGCCGCGGTTTGGATCGGGATGAGCCCGCCGACGGCGAGCGCGATGAGAACTAGCACTCTGCTGCCTTTCTAGGTCAAAGCGAGTGGGCGACCGCCTGCAAGATCGTCAACCGCACCATCAAGAATGGATTTAATCTGAGCAACGGACTCATCGTCAGAGCCGAGCCGCGCCGGGAGGTGGAATGGGGCGACTAGGTGCATGAAGCAGACCGTCTCCGCGACATATCGCTGAAATTCTTCAGACGAAAGACTCGGAGGAAGCTCAAAGTTAAAGTCATTGACCTGCTCCTTGCTATGCGAGTCAGGATGGTGAAAAACGCGCCCGGGATATTGGTCCAGGAACGTTTTCATTTCTGGACGCGCAGAAACGATGTAAGAACGCACTTTCTTCTGGGTCGACGCATCAGTGGCATTCTCACCGATCTCGAAATGGACGAAGGCTTCCCAAACTCGCCTGACGTGGTTAGAGGTAAGACCTGTAGCGGTTTCGGAATTGAGATGGACACCTGCTTTCACAGGAGACTCCACGCCACGCCACTGCGAGAAATGCTCGAACATTAACGAGAGTATCTCCAGATATACGTCTAAATTCTCAAAGTTTTCACGTTCGAGCTTGGCGTTGCTGAATCGCCAATTAGAAACTTTCCCCGAAGCGACCGCGGTGAGAGACCGGGCGACTGTAGTAGCGGTATTCAGGTCGTGGGTTAGTAATAGGGTTTTGGTTTTCGAACCTCGAGCGTTAAGCAGCCGAAAAGCGTATATCAACAAGGAATGGACACCATATTTGTTGTCTGCATCGAAGCTCGAAACCGGGTCATCAAACACGATCAATTGATCTCTCGTGAAAGCATCCTCGAAGCGCTCCCCCTCTGCAACGGTTACTAAGAAATAACAAAGCGCTAAGATGTTTCTTTCGCCCGTTGACAGCTTGGCGGGAGCAAGACTCGAAGCTCGATTCTTAACGATGTACCCCTCAGATACCGGCTCAAGACGAATACTAGAATTTCCAAAAACTACGGCGAGCAGAGCATTTATCCGGTCAGCTGCCTCCGCTTCTCCTTGTTGAGAAGCTTTCAAGACGTCTATCTCGTCTTTTACTTTCTGGATCTTTGCTTCTGCCTTCGCTCGTTTTTCCTCTCTCTTCTTTAGCCTTTCCTTATCATTTTTCAGCAAGATGAAGGCATCAGCTATTTCATATCTGGAGAGCTTTAGGTTCAGTTCTTCGGCTTGCTTCCGCGTCTTAGCAAGATTTTCAACTTCGTTGTTGTGGTCTTTGACCGCCTGAGTCACATTCGCTATTGCAACGTTTAATGACTCGATAACAGAATTTAAATCCGAACTAAATTCAAACGTCTTTCGTGCGGGATTGTCAGCTTTCTCCTCCAGTGCGGAGTTAATTTCTTGAACTAATCCGTTGTACTTCTTCACCTCTCCATCGAGCTCTTCGATCACATACTCAAAACCTGATACGTGGATGCGGGGACTCAGCCCCAACTCTTGCAAGTTCAATTTCTCGGCTTGGCTGGCAAGGTCATCCGACTCCATTTCACGCAGTAGATGCTCGATTGCGTTTATCGCCATTTCTCGATATTTAACATCTATATCTTGAAAGCATTCCGGGCAGAAATCTGCTTTTCCAGAGAATGTCGAGTGGATTCGTTCCTCCAAAGATGTCCGCCCTAGACTGAGACCCTCGATTCGCTCAAGGAAACCTCCTACCTGGTTCGACGCTCGAGGTTTAGGGTCTTGCTTCAGAAAGTTTTTGATGTCACCGAGTACAGCAGGCGTTTGAACCTTCGGATAAGACCAGGAAAGTACTTCCGATTTTTTCTTTTGGTCGATCGTCTTGACTAGTTTTTCGAACCTGAGATAAGCAGACGAAGGCTCAAAGTCTTCGACCTTGGTTTTTTCAATTGTCTCCCGCACCGGTTTTCTCAAAACTTCAGACAAACCGAGGCGTCTGTTTCGTCGTTTCCAGCTATCTTTCGTGGAAGTATCTTTCAGCCTATCGTCAACGGCTTTTTGATATTTGCCAACCTTGTTGGATAAATCACTGATTTTTTCGTTTAGCTCTTTGAGGCCCCCCTCATACTGGTGCAGCGTCGTTAGTTTTTCATCAATCTCTTCCGCATTCGCTGCCTGGTCTCCGATCAGCACAACCGGCTGCATCGATTCGGTTCCGCCAGAGATCACATGCTTCGTGACGAACTTTTCATCAAACACGAAAATCCGGGAATCCTCACTTAGGGAATCGGAGCCTTTTAGCCTGATTGCCTGGACGGATGAGGGGTCTTCCGACAGAATTCGCGCGATCGATGACTTACCTGTGCCGTTTTTCGCCAGCACTACCGCATTGGCCACTGTCGGCTGCTTGCTTCCCACCACGCCCTCGAAAAATGGCAGTTCACATTCTCCAATGTGATCAAAATTGAACCTAAGCGCCGTTACTCCGTTGAAACTACTCACAAAAGCAGGCTAATTGAGACTCCATCCAGCTGCCATGTCACCGCGATACAGAACTACCGCAGCCCGCGCCCGTGCTCGTCCACATACGCGCGGTAGAGCGCCTCCACGAACTGCTCCTGCGACACGGCGCCCGAAACGCCGAGCCGGTCCAACTCGTCGCGGATGTCCTTGCGCGTCGGAGCGGAGACCAACACGGTCGGCCGTTGGGTGCGCTGTCGCCACGATCCGGGGGTTTGCGGCAGGCGTCCGCCGACGCGGTGTTTCATGCGGGTGAAGATGGCGTCGACAGGCGCGAGCACCTCAATGCCCGGCACGGACCAGCCGAACCAGTACGCGGCGACACCCAGCGCAATGCCCACCAGCGCGGACACCGCGAGCCCCACGGACTCGAGCCCGAGATCATAGAAGAGCTGCACGCTTATCGACGACACAATGCCCGGCACCACATACCACTGCCGGTCCACCAGGATGGATGGGATTTGCCCGATCATCATCTCGCGGATCACCATGCCGCCGGTGGCGGTGAGGATGCCCATGAGGATGCAGCCGAACCACGTGATGTCGGCACGCATGGCCGTGACCGTGCCCGTCACCGCCCACACACCGACGATGACCATGTCGCCGTGGAAGCGGAACATCTCCCAGGTGAACCCCTCGAGCGGTAGCGCGAACGCCACGAGCGACCCCACCAGCGCCGTACCAATGTACCAAGGGTTTTGCAACGCCGACGCGGGCGTTGCGCCGATCAGGGCGTCGCGGATCATGCCGCCAGCCATGCCCGAAATGATGGAGATGAGCATGAAGCCGACGGCGTCAAAGCGCAACCGCCTAGCGACGAGCCCACCCATCAGCGCATTCAAAAACACCCCTATAAGGTCCATCAGGGCAAACGAGAACCCCACGGCGGTGAACACGTTGTCGAAGTACATGCGCGTCATCGTAGTGGTTTACGCCTGTAATTCCCGGCGTTCGGTCCCGGGCGCCGGAGATGACGGTGTGGGACGTGTGCGTAGGTGTCGCCGGTTTGGCGTGGTTGCCGGTACCGCCAGACACGCTCGGACACACACATGGTGAGAATACAACGGTGAAGATGCCGATATTTTGCCGTCCTCACCGTTACGTTCTCACCATGTGTTGGGTGGGGTCGGGAAGGTGGCGTCGCAAAGCTAAACCTCGCATGGAACACGGTACATTTCGCCAATTTTCAGCGAGATGTACCGTTTGGCCGGGCAGCGCCGGGGATCCCTGGCGCCCCGCCCCTACCCCAGGCGCTGGACTGCGTCGACGACGAGGTCCCAGAAGCGCTCCACGTCCAGGCGCGTGGCCACGGACGTGTTGCAATCGGCGCCACCGCCAGCAGCACCGGCACCGCCAGCAGGACCAGCAGCAACACTGGCGGCCGCCGCACCGAACACGCGGAAGTCCGCGATCGTCCGCCCGCGGGTCAGCGCACCCGACAGTTCCACGGACAGGGGCACGGCCACGGTTTCGACGACGGTGGGGTCGATGACGTAGGCGACGGCGCAGGGGTCGTGGACTGGTGGGTTGTCAAAGCCTTGGGCGTCTTTGTAGTTGCGGCGGAAGGCGTCGATGAGTCCGACGCAGAAGTCGCCGGCGGAGGTGCCAAGCGCCGCGAAGCGCGACTCCACCTCCGGGGTGGCAAGTGCCTGGTGGGTCAGGTCCAGGCCGACCATGACCACGGGCCAGTCCTCGCCGAAGACGATCGCGGCGGCTTCGGGGTCCACGAACGTGTTGAACTCGGCGGACGCGGTCCAGTTACCGGTGCCGTACGCCCCGCCCATGAGCACGACCTCGCGCACGCGCGAGACGATCCGCGGCTCCATGCGCACGGCCAGCGCGATGTTGGTCAGCGGTCCGGTCGGAACCAACGTCACGGTGCCGGGTTCTTCGCGCATCAGCGTATCGACGATCCACCGCACCGCATGCTCATCCTCCACCCCAACCTCTGGTTCGGGCAGGTCGTAGCCGTGGATTTCCATGCCGGTGTCGCCGTGGATGTCCTCGGCGGTGACCACCTCGTTGATGAGCGGTCGCGTCGCACCCCGGTACACCGGCACGTTGGTGGCCCCGGCGATGGTCAGCACCTGAAGCGCGTTGTGGGTGACTTTATCGATGGTGTGGTTGCCGCCGATCGTCGTTAAGCCAAGGAGCTCAATGTCTGGATTGCCAAGCGCGAGCAGGATGGCGACGGCATCGTCGTGACCGGGGTCGCAGTCGATGATGATCTTACGCACGGGCAGCCACGTCCTCTGCTGCGAGCGTGTCCGGGATGGTTTCCGGCTTCGGGATGAGGAACGACGCGGCGAACGCGCAGCCGAGCAGGACCGCGCCCGTGATCATGCCCGCGTGGTAGCTGCCGCCCGTGGCTGTGAACACGGCGAAGATGATCGTGAACGACAGGCCCGCACCCAGGTTGAACGCGCCGCCGTTGAGCCCCGGCAGGTAGCCCTGGTTGTGCTTCGGCGCAAGCACGACGCCAAGCGAGCCGAGCATGATGTTGCCCATGCCGGCGTAGGTGATGCCGGCGAGAATCGACATGGCCAGCAGCAGCGCGGGCGTCGCATTGCCGACGACCACCACACCGAACAGCACCGACAACGCCGCACCCGCGATACCGATCTGCAGGATGATCTTGTAGCCCACGCGGCCGGCAAGCCAACCGGCGATGGGGCCCATGACGAGGCCGGCGAGCGCGTACGGGGTAAGCGTCCACCAGGACACGACACCGGCGGACATGCCCGGGCCGGCCTCGGCGTCCTGCGCGAGGTTGGGCACCAGGCCGTTCATGACGGCGAACACACCAGTCATGGTCAGGGTGGTGGTGAGCAGCAGCGCCCAGGTGCGGCGCTGGGTGAGCAGTTCAGTGGACATCAGCGGGTGCGGGGTGGACTTCTCGGTGCGCCAGAACCACACCAGCGACGCCGCGCCGATGGCCAGCAGGATAATGACCATGACCCAGTTGGCGGCGGCGAGCTCACCGGCCATGTTCAGCGCGGTCAGGATCGCGGCAGCACCGATAACCAGGCCGACGACGCCCTTCCAGTCCATCGGCTGCAGCTGGTCGGACTTGGTTTCCGGCACGCCGAACTGCACGGCGAACACGGCGATGAGTGCGGAGGCGCCGATGACCCAGAAGAGGGAGCGGAAGCCGAAGGCGTCGGTAAGCCAGCCGCCCAGCAGCGCATCCACACCCGCGATGCCGCCGTTGACCGAGGTCAGAATGCCCACCAGGAACGCAAACTGCTTCTCCTCGCGCACGGCCTGACGCAGCATGACGGAGGTCAGCGCGACCGTCGGGCCGGACACGCCCTGGATCACACGGCCGATGAACAGCATGGTCACGTTCGTCGCCAGCGCCGCAACGACCGAGCCGATCACGGTGACGACCATCATGGTCACCAACACCTTGCGACGCCCAATCAAGTCACCCCAACGCGGCATAAACAGAGCAAACACAGCGGCGGCGGTGAAGAACGCCGTCTGCGTCATGCCGATCTGCGCGGTGGTCGCGTCAAGTTCGACCTCCATGGTCGCCAACGCCGGCGACAACATGGACGCGTTGAGTTGGAATGCGAAGACAGCCACCAGCAGCGCTGTCATCAGGGGCACGACCTGGTTGGTCGGTAGTTTCTGCCCCGCTGCTGGTAGCGAGGTGTTCGTCATAGTCATGCGTGCAGTGTAAAACAGCCCTCCGCGCACCGCCCGCCTCGGTTCCGGTGCGTCGCCGAGCATTGCGAGCGCCCCTCAAGCAGCGTCTTTCCGTTCATATGCAGGGCTCGATATGCGTAATCCCTGGTCACAGCGTTTCGGCTCGAATCGCCCGATTTTTCCGAAAACGCCCTCACCTGCAGTTACGCATATCGAGCCCTGCATATGAACAAATTCAGCCCAACGCCAGACACGAACCGGTGCTCCGCTCCACCCTTCAGACTCAGGTGCGACTTAACGAAATTGCAGCTTAGGAGCAAACCCGAACTCGAATCTGGTGGCAGGAAAACCTAGTTAGCGGGCAGCACCGAAAACTTTCCCGGTTTCGTCTTCGACTGAAGGACCATGCCGATGTAGTAGACGATTCCCGCTGCGAACAGGGACTGCAGTGCAGGGATCCCTATCGGATTTGCGTATTGGGTGTAATAGCCAACTCCGATGCCGATTAGTGTCGCCACCGTAGCAACCCAGTTCCAACCCGGGATTTCCTCCCACTGCTGCTTGCGGATGAAGAAGAAGTCAATGGTCACGATTGCGGCGATCGCGGGGTAAACCAACGATGTGAGGTAAAGGAAGTCAGTGAAGTAGTCCAGGAACCCTGCTAGAGCGAGAGCAATACCGATAAGTGTTCCTACGAGAGTCAGCCACTGCCTGCCTCGGCTGGAGTCAACATTCATCAGGTTCGAAAGAGCGAGGCCCATTGAATAGTTGTTCACGAGCTGGCTTGTCCAGGTGGCTAGCCAGAGAATCAGAAAGCCCCAGAAGGGGAAACCGAGTTCAACCATCACAGCAACGATGTCTGCTTCCCCGATGCCTACAGCCATGAACGCACCAACGACGAAAAGCGGAATTCCTACTCCGATGATGCCCCACGGAATAAGAACATTGTCTTTCCACAAAGGCTTGGCGTAGCGGGTGTAATCAGCGCTGATTACCCACTGAGAAGCATTCACGCCAATAACGAGGCTTAACGCGGCAACGACAGTCATTATCGGTTCTGGATTCCAGGCCTTAATTTCCTCCCAGCTGGAGTTTTGTACGGCGAAGTAGATGCCAGCCACGATGAGTAGCAGACCGGCTGGCACCGCAATGTAATCGGTCCACTTCATACTCGAATAGCCGATAATCGATGGGATTGCGAAGGTCAGCCCAGCAACTGCTGTGATGAGTGCCCACATTCCCCATTGAGTATCAGGGTCGATTCCGAGCATCGCCGCAAATGCGTTGCCCGCCACAGCCGTTTGCAACGCCCACCAACCCAGAGACGAGATGAAGATGGTGCCTGCGGCGATCAGTTTTGCTTGGGCCACTCCAAAACTGTTCTTTGCGATCACTGTCGATGGCAGACCGGTTTTCGCACCTATGTGGCCTGTGTCAAATTTTGTGGACGGGTA
>NZ_KV789315.1:0-37495 GCF_001807545.1 Corynebacterium sp. HMSC08F01
GTCTCCGGAACACCGGTACCAAAAACCCGCGTCTGACAACCTTTCTTTTTCTTCTTCCAGGCTTGTCTTCGTTCGAGTCTCCGAGCACGTTTGGCTTTGCGGATATCGACGACCCAACGCGGTACGAACGGCCACGGAAGCGGAATTCCGAACGCGCCCGTAAAACCAATGACTCCAATGCCCCAGGCAACTATGCATGGGACCATCAGTACTGTTTCGGCAGGCTCCGGAAGTCCCATATCTGCGATTAACCCTGTGAGACCAACAGCGCCCATGAGTAGCGTGCTGTAGGGATAAATGAAGAGCGGACCATCGCTTACTCCGCCTTCTGAATCAGCCGAGTCGTACCACCGTTCCGATCTGGGAGTCTTTCGCACGCTCCGAATGTAGTAGGTCCAGTAAAGAACCATGACCACCACAGACCCCATGCAGACGAGCAACGCCGTAGTATCTCCGCCCATAGAGCATGACCTCCTGTGGATGCGTGTTGCGGTCTGCAAAACGCTACCAATTTCCGGCTAATCAAGCTCGTCAGCAAATTGAGATCTGCCCATTCGGCCCGGTGACCGTACAAACGCAACGGCTACTTCTCGGTGAGCTCAAAATCCACTAGCTCGCCTTCGCACCCGTTAACCACCAGACTTACGGCCTGCGTGCCTGGGTAGTAGGTACGCGTGCTGATAACCCGAAACGCGTGCGTCTTGGCCACCACACGTGTTTCACCCGGCGCCAGCGCGAACTTCCCGAGGCGGAACACGCTCGGCTGTCGGGTGCCGTTCTTTTTCAGGAAGTGCACACGGTAGTCTGCCAGCACATTCACGGCGGTGTTCCCCGTGTTGGTGAGTGTTGCGGACAAGGTCGCCTTCTCCCCTATGGCCACGGCGTGAGGGAATTCAGGGCGGGTAACGGTGATTGCTGTAGGCGTCGAAAACCCGGCAAGATCCAAGGCTTCACTGTTACCGCGCTTGATCAGACCGCGCAATCCCCGTTCCACCACCCAATCCGCGTATGGCGCCCCGCTGGTCGACCAACGCGAGGCGGTGGCAAGCGCCAACTCAGGGTGCGTGCGGCCGATGTCGTTGAGGTTGTTGGCAACGGATTTTCTCACGAACAGCGACGCATCGTCGTAAAGCCGATCCAAGACCGGAATGATCGGCGAGGGGTCCTCCACAAACGGCGTGTGTACCTTCGCCCACGGCAGACGCGGGCGGATGCCTTCGGAGGCGAGGCGGCGCACGTTGTGGCTGTCTGATCCAGCCCACTGATGCACCCGCGACATGGTTAGCGCTGGGTAGCGATCCAAGAAAGGACGCACCGCAAACTCACCGGTGAACACCCTCGTCAGTGCCTCAATCGCGTCTAAAGAAACCTCCGGATCATCCACCCCGTACAGTTCAATGAAGCGGCTCACCGGCCACAGGTGGAAGGCATGGTTGAAGTATCCCTCCCCTTCCGCGAGTTCGGGGCCAAGCTTTTCGACGACCCCGCCAACCATCTCGACGTAATCCCCCTCAAGTCGTTCCCGAAGCCCCTGTGCGAACACGGTCACACGGTCTAGGATTTCTAGACCTTCGACGCGTGGCGCGACCCACGCGGCGTATTCCTCGCCATCAATACCAAGCTGTGCGCCGAGTTTTTGCGCCGTTTCGGCGTTGAAATAGTCCTTCATTTTGGGGGCCATAGACGTGCATTATGCCCGGCCACGGTTACTCAGCAGGTGGCCAGAGCTATTTCTTCCTTTTGTTTTGGTTGCTTTTCGTTTTCCAGGCTTCTCTGCGTTCGCGGCGTCGAGCGCGCTTGGCTTTGCGGATATCGACGACCCACCGCGGCACAAACGGCCACGGAAGTGGAATCCCGAACGCGCCCGTAAAACCAATGATTCCGATGCCCCCGGCAGCCATGCATAAAACAAGCAACACCGTTTCAACAGGCTCGGGAAGGTTCATAATTCCGAACAAAACGAAGGCACTGGCAGTACCAATAACCAGCGATCCGTAGGGATAGACGAAGAGCGCGCCATCGCTCTCTGAACCGTTTACATCGCCCTCGTCGTACCATTCCTCCGTTTTGGGCGCCCTTCGCACGCCCTGGATGTAGAAGGTCCAGCAGGCGATCATCAACAGGACTCCACCGATACAGACCAGCAGCACAGTAATATCAAGATCCCTGCTCATAGAGTATGACCTCCAAGGCTTGAGTGTCAGGTACCAAACAAGCTACCAGCGTCTGATCAAGCAAGCTCGGGAGCAATTTGAAGGTTCGCGGCTAGTTGATCAGGCCGTAGCTGCGCCAAATCTTGAGCATCTTGGGCCGGTTTTTGTAACGGATGGCTAGCTCTTCCATCTTTTCCAGCACTGCCTTACGCGCGACTGGATCGGCCGGGAAGCAGTCGATGATTTGCGTCGCCGATGCGGCAGCCTGCTTGTACGCCCTGTCGCCACTTGCCCGAGCAATGTGCTCAGGTTCCCTGAGCATGATTTCAAGTGCACGTTCCGGGTCGTGACTGGATAGCACTGAACGGGCGAATTCAAATGCAGAGTGAACGTCGACCTCGTCGCTATCTATCACCGACAGGCCCAATTCCGGATCGTTGAATCTCATTGCCGCTTGCAGGAGCATCACGTCTCTGCCCGGGATGCCCTCTGGGATGAGGTCGATCACGTCTTCGGTCACTCCCGGTCCATGGATCACGCGGTCAAATGTCACTGTTCCCGGGTTTTCTTTGAACTTTTCAATGCGGTAGTCCAACAACGCTTTGTCTCCCAGGTAGGCGCGCAATCGGTTTTCAAAGAAATCGATTTCGTTCCAGTGGATCGGTGTATCCCACTTCGAAAGGACTGCTTTGACCTCATCTTTCCTGCCCCGTGACTCATAGAACTCGATGAGGTCCTTCACGGAGTTACCGTCGAGCAGTATTGATTCGATCTGGTCGTCGTCGCCACGCAAGAATGCAACATCGAGGAAGAGCGCCTTGGCACCGTACTTCGGTGGATTCGCCTCAAAGGCTGCGGCGATTGATTCGACCGCATCAGCGCCGAGAAGTCCCGCGTAGGCCCTCAGATCAGGCTCAACAAACGGCGCTTCCAGTGTCTCCTTCACCAACCACTTGGCAAGTTTTTGTTGGTCCTCAACGCCGTCAGCGCATGCTCGCGCGTGCAGGTCGAAGCATCGATGCAGCTCGTCGCCGAGCATCCCGGAAGAATCATCCGCACGTCCCAAAACCGCATTCAACCTCGTGATCGCGCGCTCAATTTGGGGGCGTACTGCGACGCCACGGTGCTCATCAACGTACGCCTCCACCACGTCAAGGGCATCGCTCCAGTGCCGTGCGAGTTCCATACTTTGCCAATAATCCCGAAATCCACTGCTCTTCCGCGATGCAGCGGTGATCGCCGATTTCACGTGTTCACGGACTTGCTTGTCATCGCCAGAATCTTTCAGGGCATGAAACTCCAGAAACTCCTGGACTTCCGGAAGTTGCCGCAGATGGCGAAGGAGTCGTCGCAGTTCATCTGGGCTGGCCGACTCCAAGTAGGTGTCCACCGCGTCTGGTGCGGACACGTTGGAGGATTCAACATCCTCGAGGCTTGCGGAATCGTCGAACGAGAGCTCTTTCGGGGCAAGCACCGTCAGCGCGACTGCAACCGCGTGTTTGCACCATTGCGTGCCCACCGGGCAGTTGCACGTCGTGCCCACCCGATCCCCTTGTACAAACAATGTCGTTCGGTATGGCCACGTCCCTTGGACTGCGGCCTGGACTTCGGATTCAGTGTCGCTGAGGATGGTGACATCTGCAGGGGAAATCTTTTTCCCTCGATTAAAGGCCCCAGTCCCTGCGGCGTCTTCGATGTCTTCTTCTGTCAGCCAGCCCAAGATGGTGGTAGTCATTTAGCCAGTGTAACGCCGTTGAAGACGATCGACATGGGCTTCAGGCGATGGCTTGGTTAGACTACGGCGCATGCGCCAGACCTATATCGCCGGCTTTGTCGCCGGAGCACTCATGTTGACCACGCTGACGGTTCCCGCACATGCACAGGAAGGGGCAGCGCAAGAGGACGCTCCAGTCTCCCCGAGCAACGCGCTGAAGGACACCATCGATTCGTTTGCTGCGCTGTCTGACGCGACCAGCTCGGCAAAGAAGGACGCTGAGAGCAACAAGGACAGCACAGACGGCAAGGACTCCAAGGACAAGCCGAAGGGGCTCATCGAGGCTCTTGAGCCGAACCCGGAGAAGGATCCGATGTACATCGATCCGGAGAAAAACCCGCTGAAGAAGGTGTCTAGCTCCGAGATGTTTACCGAGTGGACCGACGACATGGAAGAAGGCGAAGGCAAGGAGGTCGTCCAAGCTTGGGCAAAGGGCTCTTCCATCCCGGATACCGCTAACCCGGTTGAGCTGTGGAAGATGGAAGCCCAGGGCTCCGCAAAGATGGGCAAAGGGCTTTTCACCGGCGATTTCGCCCTGAGCTCAGAAGGATCCAGCCAGCGTACTTCCGTGTGGATCCCGGTCGTCCTCGGCATGATGGTCATTGGCCAGATCATTGAGCTGGCTATGCGTGGTATTCGTATGGCAACACAGTAGTTTCTACTGCTCGGGCGGTGCGTTTTATCATCCCGCATTCGGCGCGTAATATACGGGACTACGCAAGTATTCATCGTATGCGGGAGACCAATGCATTACCCACCCCACGCAAAGCGGCGTCTTTTCGCCGCTGTGCTCGCCGCGGCCCTGCCGCTCGCGGGCTGCGTTACTAACACAGAGGGCGGCAACCCGGACGGCTGGGAGCCGATCGTTCCGGACGCCGTACCTGAGATTGCGGCGATGGTGCCGCCAGAAATTGCCGCAGACGGCGTGCTCAACGTCGGCGCGAACCCACCGTTCGCCCCGTTCGAGTTCAAAGACTCCACCGGGCAGGTCATCGGTGTGGAGATGGACATTGCCCGTGCACTCGCTGGTGTCATGGGGATGGACTTCGATGTTGCAGACATGGACTTCTCGATGATCCTGCCCGCTGTCTCCAGTGGCAGCCTCGACGCCGGTGCTTCAGGTTTTACCGATAACGAGGAACGCCGCCAGACCTTCGACTTCATCAATTTCCTCTACGCGGGTATTCAGTGGGCTGCCGCTCCTGGCGCCGACGTGGATCCGAATGATGCGTGCGGTTTGACGGTCTCGGTGCAGCGTACGACGGTTTCGGAGACCGACGACGTTCGTCCGAAGTCAGAAGCCTGCGAAGCAGCGGGCAAGGACCCGATTACTGTGCTTGCCTTCGACACAGCAGACAACGCAGCGCTTGCAACGCTTGTCGGGCGCGCCGATGCTTACAGCGCCGACTCCCCTGTTACCGCGTGGGCTGTGGAGCGCTCCGACGGCAAGATGGAAATGATCGGCGACATGTTTGACGCCGCGCCGTACGGCATTGCTGTGCCGAAGGGTTCTGCGCTTGCGCCGGCGATGGCTGCCGCGATGCAGCACCTCATCGATACCGGCGATTACCAGCGCATCCTTGCGCAATGGAATATCTCGACAGGTCTGCTCGACCAGGCTTTGATTAACGAACAACCAGTGGGAGAACACTAAGCATGAGCACCCCCTATTCCCAGTACGTCGCCTCTCAGGGCGAACGCAAGCGTCCTGAGCGTATCGAGGCGAAACCGCTGCGCCACCCTGGACGGTGGACGCTCGCAGTGATTCTTGTACTGCTTGTGGTCTGGTTTGTCATCGGCGCGGCCCGAAACGAGGCTTACGGCTGGGACATCTACTTCCAGTACCTGCTGGATACCCGCATCGCTATGGCGGCCCTGCACACCATTGCAATCACGGTGTTGGCGATGCTGCTCGGCGTTGTCGGCGGTGTGCTGTTGGCCGTCATGCGCATGAGCCCGAACCCGGTGTTCAAGACGGTGGCGTGGGTGTTCCTGTGGATCTTCCGTGGTACCCCGGTCTACGTCCAGTTGATGTTCTGGGGCTTGATTGGCGCGATCTACGACTCGATCAACGTCGGCTTCGCCCAGATTCCGCTTGAGCCGTTTACCTCTTCTGCGTTTACCCTGGCCGTTGTTGGCCTTGGTTTGAATGAGGCCGCCTACATGGCAGAGATTGTCCGCTCTGGTGTCTCCGCTGTGCCGGAAGGCCAGGTTGAGGCCTCCAAGGCGTTGGGTATGAGCTGGGGGCAGACGATGACCCGTACGGTGTTACCGCAAGCGATGCGCATCATCATTCCGCCGACCGGCAACGAATTCATCTCCTTGCTCAAGACATCTTCGCTCGTCGTTGCTGTGCCGTACTCGCTTGAGCTTTACGGCCGCTCGATGGATATCGCCGCCGCCCTGTTCCAGCCAGTACCGCTCCTTCTGGTGGCTGCGACCTGGTACCTGGTGATCACGTCGTTGCTCATGGTCGCCCAGCACTACCTGGAGCGCTACTTCGACCGCGGTGCTACCCGCCAGCTCACTGCTCGCCAGCTCGCCAGCCTGGCTGACGCCGAGGGCACCATTCCGAACAACGTTGAAATTGTCGAAGAACCGCAGAAGAAGGGACAGCGCTAATGACCGTCAAGGAAACTCCTATGATCCAGGCGGTAGATGTCTGGAAGTCCTTCGGCAGCCTCGACGTGCTCAAGGGCATCGACCTTGAGGTCGCCCCCGGCGAGGTGACGTGCCTGATCGGCCCGTCCGGCTCTGGTAAGTCCACGCTGCTGCGTTGTGTGAACCACTTGGAAAAGGTCAACGCGGGTCGTCTGTACGTCGACGGCGAGTTGATCGGCTACAAGGAGCGCGACGGCGCACTCTACGAGATGAGTGAGAAGGACGCCGCCAAGCAGCGTCGCGATATTGGCATGGTGTTCCAAAACTTCAACCTGTTTGGCCACCGCACGGTGCTGGACAACATCATCGAAGCCCCGGTGCACGTCAAGGGCCAGCCGGTTGCAGAGGCCACTGCGCGCGCGAAGGAGCTGCTTGCGATGGTCGGTCTTGAGTCGAAGGCTGACGCGTACCCGATCCAGCTCTCCGGTGGTCAGCAGCAGCGTGTGGCAATTGCCCGTGCGGTTGCAATGGATCCGAAGCTGATGCTTTTCGACGAGCCCACCTCCGCCCTCGACCCCGAACTCGTTGGCGAAGTGCTGCGTGTGATGCGCAAGCTCGCCGATGATGGCATGACCATGCTGGTGGTCACTCACGAACTGTCGTTTGCCCGCGAGGTCGCAGACAAGGTCGCGTTCATGGATGGTGGCCAGATCATCGAGTACGGCACACCGGAACAGGTGCTGGATAACCCGCAACACGAGCGTCCGAAGTCGTTCGTCTCCACGCTGTTCTAGCCGGACACTCCCTTACACGAAACGGCCGCCCACATCCGGGCGGCCGTTTTTCATCCATACAACAAGCCTGCGAGGCCGCGGACTAGTGTGGTGGCGCCTCCGAAGAACGCAAGCCCGAGCGCGATGCGGTAGGCCTTCGCGGACGGTACGTGCGGGGCCAGCCGCTTTCCCGCGGTGATTCCGAGAAGCATGCCGCCAAAGGAGGCGACCCACAGCCAGGGGTTGATCGAGGAAATATCCGCCGCACCAGAGAGTTCCTTTGCCCCGAACGACAGTGCGCCGGCGACGAAGAACAACGGCTGCAAGGTGGCGGCATAGATGCGCTGTGGCCAACGTGCCGCGTGCGCGTAAACGGTAAATGCCGGCCCGGCAACGCCTGCGAGGGTGTTCATGAACCCGCCGACGGCGCCAGCGGCAGCTGCAGGAACCACACCTTCGATCTGAGGCACGTAGCGCTTGCCCAACGTCACCACTGACAGGGCGATGAGTAACAGGGCACCGACGATGATGAGCAGGGCGCTCGTCGATACGTGAGAGACCACCCACACCCCGGGAAGCACGCCGATGATGAGCGCGCCTGCGATCGGCCAGAACTTAGACCAATCGATGTCGCGGCGCATCCCCCAGGTGTTAAACACCGCATTGACCGTGGCGATGACGTTGATCATGAGCACGCCAACCACAGGTCCCAACAGCAATGAGAGCACAGGCCCGGTGATCAGACCCAGTCCCATGCCGGAAATGCGCTGCAGCCCAGCGCCCATCGCAACTGCGAGCGCGACGGCGATCAACACGATCAATTGCTGAATTTCTCCCGAATCGCGTCGTGGACGCTCTCCGGCACGAGTCCGGAAATGTCACCGCCGTACTTCGCAACCTCTTTGGTTAGCGAGGACGAGATGTAACCGTACTTCTCATCCGTCAGCAGGAAGTAGGTATCCACGCCGGTCAGGCGTCGGTTCATCTGTGCCATCGGCAGTTCGTACTCGTAATCGAGCGAGGAGCGCAAGCCCTTAATCAGCGCGCTAATGTCGTGCTGGGTGGTGTAATCGACCAATAGGCCCGCCCAGCTATCCACGCGAACGCCCTCAAGGTGTGAGGTGGCTTCGCGGATGAGGTCGACGCGCTCGTCGATAGTAAACAGCCCCGACGTCTTCGTAGGGTTGCCAGTGACCAGCACGATCACTTCGTCGAAATGGCGAAGGGCACGGGTGACAATGTCGAGGTGCCCGTTCGTGATCGGGTCGAACGAGCCAGGGCAGACTGCGATGGTCAATTTAGTTGTCCTCTGCTTCCGGGTCGGCGTAGACCGCCATATCCATACGTGCAATACCGTAGATGCAACGCTTGAGCTTCTGGCCGGTCGGGGTGAACTCCGCAGGCCATGCAGTCTCCGGGCTTTCGCGGTGGCGTTCAACGACAACCACTGCCCCATCCGCCAGCGCAGGTTTGAGGGCCTCGACCATCTCTGCGACCGCCTCGTCGGCTAGTTCGTATGGAGGGTCTGCCAGCACCATGTCGAAGTGTTTCTTCGGCGCCGATGCAACGTAGGTCGACGCCTTCATCTGGTGGATGTGCACGTTGGGGTGCTTGACCACGCCAGCGTTGTACTCGATGATCTTTGCCGCTTCTGGGGCACTTTCCACCAGCACGACCTCTGCCGCACCACGCGACGCGGCCTCGAGCCCGAGCGCACCCGAGCCTGCAAACAGGTCGAGCACATGCTTATCGACGAACCCGAAACGCACCTGCAACGACGAAAACAGCCCCTCGCGGGCCCGGTCGGATGTAGGTCGCGTTCCTGCCGGCGGCACTTTGATCTTTCGGCCGCGGGCTTCTCCCGAAATGATGCGGTTCATTCCCATAACTTTAACCAGCTAACTCTTGTCCAAATATTCGAAGTCTTCTGCCACAAACCCGGCGGTGGCTGCCCTGGCGAACTCGGGTTGGTTTGCTACCAAGGTGGCGGCGTCGTCGTAGGCACGTTTAACGATGTCGTAGTCCTCAACCAAGTTAATCAACCGCAGCGTGCGTTTGATGCCGGACTGGCCTGTGCCGAGCACGTCACCTTCGCCGCGGTTAAGCAGGTCAAGCTCCGCGAGCGCGAACCCGTCCGCTGTAGCCGCTACCTGGGATACGCGGGTGAAGCCGGGGCTGCCTTCCTCCGCGAGCGTGTGGAACAGACACAGCGACTGGTTGCCGCCACGCCCAACTCGGCCGCGCAGCTGGTGCAACTGGGAGACACCGAAATGCTCCGACTCGCGCACGACCATCACCGTGGCATTCGGCACATCCACGCCGACCTCGATCACCGTCGTGGACACCAGCACGTCGATGCCGCCTTTGGCGAAGTCCGCCATGACGTTGTCTTTCTCGTCGCCTTTGAGGCGTCCGTGCAGGATGCCGACGGTCAGGTCCGCAAACTCCGTTGCGGCGAGATGCTCGGCAACCTCAAGTACGCCGCCTTCGCCGTCGATACGCGGACACACAATGTAGGCCTGGTGCCCGGCTGCAACTTCTTCGCGGATCTTCTCCCAAGCGCGCTCCACCCAGCGCGGTTTGAATTCCGGGACCACCGCAGACTGGATCGGTTTGCGCCCACCGGGAAGTTCGCGCAGCGTGGATACTTCCAAGTCGCCGAACACCGTGATCGCAATGGTGCGTGGGATCGGCGTTGCCGTCATCACCAGCAAATGCGGTGTGGTCTCCCCCGCTTTGGCACGCAGGGCGTCGCGTTGCTCTACGCCGAAGCGGTGTTGTTCGTCGACAACGACAAGCCCCAGGTTGAAAAAGTCCACGCCCTCTTGGAGCAGGGCGTGCGTACCGACGACAATGTCGGCCTCCCCGGAAACAATCTTCAGCAGTGCCTCTTGGCGCTGCGCGACCGTCATCGATCCTGTCAGCGCAACCACTCGGGTGGGGAGACCCGCACGCATGAGAGTGAACGTTAGCGAACGCGCGTGTTGCAGCACGAGAACTTCCGTCGGAGCAAGCAATGCCGCCTGCGCGCCGTTATCGACGGCCTGGAGCATCGCCATCAGCGACACCACCGTCTTTCCGGAGCCAACCTCGCCTTGGAGCAGGCGACTCATCGGCACCGTCTTGGACATATCAGCCGTGATGTCCGTGATCACTTCCTTCTGGCCGCGGGTCAACGGGAACGGCAGACCTTCCAAAAGTTTGTCCTCGTCGCCGCCCTTGACATACGGCATCGCGGGCGCCCTGTGAGCGGAGGTGTCGATGCGTCGCACCCCCATCGCCAGCGCGACCGAGAGCGCCTCGTCGTACTTCAGTCGCTCCTTTGCGCGCGCAGGGCCTTCCGCACCAGGCTCGTGGATCTGGCGCACGGCAGCATTCAACGGCAGTAGGCCGATGGGGGTGAAGCCAAGTGGCTCGTCGATACGCGGCAGCGATTTCAGCACCGCATGCACCGCACCCATAATTGTCCACGTGCTGACCTGCTTCGACGCCGGATACAGGGGAAGCCACTGGCGGCCACGCAGCATTTCTTCCAGATCGCCGAAGTGAGACAGCTGACGCATGGAACCGGTCGCCTCAGTAGGACCGTCCATGAGCACGAAGTCAGGGGGCTGCAGCTGAGGCTGATTACGGTAGAAATCCAACTTGCCCGTCAGCATCGCGCGCCGACCCGGCTTCAGCACCCGTTGGGCATATTGGGAGCCGAAGAAGGTGGCTTGGAACTCCGTACGCCCATCGTGGATCATCACCTTGGTAATCGGCCGCTTGGGCGTCTTTTTAGTGTAAAACGTGTTGGCGTCGACGACCTCGCCGATCACGGTGATAGTATCGCCTGCTTCGACCCCGGTCAGGTCAGCACCGGTGCCGTAGTGCAGGTAGCGTCGCGGATAGTGCCGAAGCAGCTCGCCACACGTGGAAATGTTGAGGTGTTTCTCAATCGCCCGTGCCTGCTTCGCAGGAATAACCTCAGTCAGTGGCCGATTGTCCTCAAACCCCAGCATTTACTCCACCCCGATCTCCGCACATGCTTGCAATCCATCTGCAGGATAAACCATGACCTGGACGCCGAGCTCAGTGTTCAGCGTGCGAAGCTCCTCCTCCGACAGCTCAGCTGGGTCAAACAGCACCGTGACTTGCTCCCCGCCGTGTTCGAGCAGGCGTTTGCATGCCCGCTTCACAGCATCGAGCGGGTCTTCGGCGATAAGCAGCGTCTCCCCACGTGCGGTGACCACCACATCACCCTTGGCAACCGCGCCGCTGAGTGTCAGCGCGCCCTTCTTTGCGCGGTGAGCCACTGCCGTACGCATCTCGCCAGCCGCCTCAGACATGGAAAACGCGGCGGTAGCCAGCGGCTGGTTCGGATCGTGCACAGACAGCGCTGCAATACCGGAGACTAACCGGACTGTAGGAAGCAGTGTGATCGTCTGTTCCAGCGCTCGGGTTGCTTTCTCCACGGCAGCGAGATTCCGGTTACTGAGCAGCCCATTCGGCAGCACGATGATCTCGTTGCTGCCCGAACGCCGAATCACGGAGAGCATGTCCGAGATCACCTCGTCGCCCGGGGCAACAGTGACCACACCTGCTTCCTTATACAGCTCTGTCAGGGAGCCGGGAGGAGTCACGGCCACAATCAAGCGATCGGGGTTTCGCACCACTGGGGCACCCGGGAGCACTTCAAGGCGCAGGTTTTGGACCTTGCCGAGGCGATACGCCGTCTCAATCACAGCACCTGCATCGAGCGAGTGAATGTGCACAGTGGCTTCCGTATCAGATAGCCGAGCGATGACCAGGCTGTCGCCCAAGGGGCGCAGCTCGGTTTCCAACTCCGCAATATCGCCCTGAAACCCAAAGAGCACCTCAAGGGAGTGCTCCCGACCCGACGGCCCCGCATGCGCCATGTCAACGTGCACGTCGCGGTCTGCCCTTTCAGCAGGTGCCGGGGTGCTTTCTGCGCTGGCTTCTGTGCTGCTTTCTGCGCTGCTTACAGCGCTCTCTTGGACATCACCATCGGGTGCCGTTGCGGGACTATCCTCTACCTCTTCCAACAGCGCCTCGAGCAGAATCACCACACCGGTGCCGCCGGCATCGACCACGCCTGCCTCGCGTAGCACTGGCAGCTGCGACGGCGTGTTGGCCAAGGCCACCCTGGCCGCGGATGTCGCAGGTGCTGCGACATCGAGCAAGCTCAACGGACGCCCAATGTCCTCTACCGCTTGTTGGGCAGCCACAGACGCCGCTCGGAGCACCGTAATCACGGTGCCTTCCACCGGATCCGCAATGGCTTGGTCCACAAACTTCACGGCATGCGCCAATGCGTCCGCGACCATCTCCCCGTCCGAAGCATCGTCTTTGACAGACTGCGCGATTCCGCGCATCACCTGGGACAACACCACACCTGAGTTGCCGCGTGCTCCACGTACAGCGCCGACGGCCAGGGCTTCGGCGACATCGACGGCGCTGGCGTCGTCGCCAAGCAAAGCTGCTTGCTCGCAGGCTGAACGCATCGTGTGCGCCATGTTGGAACCTGTATCGGAGTCCGGCACGGGAAAGACGTTGAGGCTGTTGATCTCCACTCGGCGCCGCTCCAGCTCGGCGGAGGCGCGTTGGGCCCACGCACGCAACCCTGCGGCGTCGATAAGCGGAGTGACAGACATGAAGCGAAAGCTTACAGGGAGCTGTTACAGACTCCAGTCGATGGGATTCGCACCCTGTGCTTGAAGCGCTTCATTTGCACGCGAGAACGGGCGCGAACCGAAGAAACCGCGCGATGCTGACAACGGCGACGGATGCGGCGACTCAATCCGGGGAGTATCCCCCAGAAATCTCGCAGCTGTCTGTGCGTCACGGCCCCACAAGATAGCTACGAGTGGCGCGTCTCGGCGGACAAGCGCCTCAATTGCGGCCTGGGTAACCTCTTCCCAGCCTTTGCCACGGTGTGACGCGGGCTTTCTCGGACGCACGGTAAGCACCCTGTTGAGCAGCAAAATGCCTTGCGACGACCACGACGACAGGTCCCCATCCGCCCGGGGCGGGATACCCAGATCAGCCTGCAGCTCTTTGTAGATATTCACCAGCGACCTTGGCGCCGCCACCCCAGGCTGGGTGGAAAACGCGAGCCCCATCGGGTGTCCTGGGGTCGGATACGGGTCTTGGCCCAGGATGAGGACCCGGACATCGTCGAACGGATCCGCAAAAGCCCGCAAAATATCGTGGCCACGCGGCAGGTAGTCGTCCTCTGTGCGCAAAAACTGCCCCATTGCGTGGATTCGATCTTCCACCGGAGCGAGCGGTTCCTGCCAAGATTCGTGCACGGGCAACATTTAGAAACTCTCCCATCCGGTGGTCAATTCTGGGGCCTCGCCGTCGATGCGCACCCCGGGCTTGCGGGTGACTGCGCCAATCGAACGGAACCCAACCGGTGCGGACCCATCGATCGTGCCGATGAGGGTGTGGTCCTCCCCACCTGTGAGCACCCACTCCCACGGGTCGACGCCAAGGAGTACGCCCGCAGCCTGCAAGGTCGCATCCGGGCGCAGCGCCACCTTTGACAGTTCGATGCCTACCGAAGATGCCTTTGCCAGCGTCGTCACATCCCGGATGAGCCCATCCGAGTTGTCCGTCATCGCGGTCGCGCCTGCCGCGCGCGCCACCACGCCACGCCCCGGGGTAAGCACCGGGGCCTGATGCGCCTTCACAAGCACCTCGAGCTCCTCCGGCACATCAATCCCGGACTGCAGCAGCGCGAATCCTGCGGCTGAATAACCGATATTGCCGTGCGCGACCACTCGCTGACCGGGGCGTGCCGCATCTAGCGTCAGCGGCGGACGGTTACCACCAAGCGAGCCGATTGCGGTTACGGAGACCACAAGTTCTTGCCCGTCGGTCAGATCCCCGCCGACGAGTTCACAGCCATACTCCCCTGCCATATCCCCAATGCCGCGGGCGATCTCTTCGACCCATGCTGCCGGCGCATCGCGGGAGACAGACACCCCCATCAGTGCTGCAATCGGGCGCGCGCCCATTGCCTCGATATCCGCGAAGTTCTGCACCGTCGCCTTGCGGCCCAAAAGGTACGGGGTTGTGGTCGCACGAGTGAAGTGATGGCCTTCCACCAACATGTCGGTGCCGGCGACGACTCTCGAGTTTGGCACTGAGGGGGTAAGTACCGCTGCGTCGTCGCCGTTGAGGGCAGACGGTGCGGCAGCGCGAATCGCGGCGATAACCGCTCGCTCGCCGACCTGCGCAAGCGTCGGACCATCAGTGGGAAATCCGGTGGTGATCACGGGTTGGGCAGCCCTTTCGTTAGACTATTTCGCCATGGCAACCACGGCGCACGAACCACAGGTTAATCGCACAACAATTTTGGTCAGTCTTGGCCTCGCAGTCCTTCTCGTCCTCGGAGCCGTTATTGGCGCTCGTGTGTTCTTCCAACGTGTGGCGCTGCAGCCGGTCGCGATGGCTGATCTTCCTGCCCCGATGGCCGATAGCCCGGAGTGCGCATCGTTTATCGGCGCCCTCCCCGACCGGTTCGCCGGCCTTCCCCGTGCCGAACTCGCAGAACCGGCACCACAAGGCGCCGCCGCCTGGCGCAAGTCCACCGATGACCGCGTCACCCTGCGCTGCGGTGTAGACATGCCGGCGCAGTACACGGACTACGCCGTTACTGAAACCATCGGCAATGCAACGTGGATGCGTATCGACGACCTCACGCCCCAGTCCAACCTGGCCACCTGGTACACCGTGAACCGCTCCCCTGTGATCGCCGTGACCGGTGATGCGCAGGTACTCCACGACTCAAAGAAGTCCCTCGGACGGCTGGGCGCCGATGGGCTGCCATCGAAGGATCAGCCCCACAACCCCGCGCCTTTGTCCGCGTTGGAAGGCGCAGATGCATCGAAGTGCGACGCGCTGCTCCAGGCCGCACCGGATGCTATCGCCGAGGGCTACACCCGGACAGAGCCTGCGTCCGAAAACACCGTCGCATGGCGTGCTGAGGGACGTGATCCGATCGTTCTGCGCTGCGGTGTCGCCCCATCGCCGAATTACGCACCGGGTGCGCAACTTGCTCAGGTCAATGACATTCCGTGGTTCGAGGATGTGCTGTTGGCAAACGGCACCACGGCATCGACGTGGTACGCATTGGGGCGCGACAGCGGTATCGCCGTCTCTTTGCCGCAGGCGGAGAGCAACGAGGCGATTACGAACCTGACTGAACTGATCGCCGAGCACACCGCTGCGCTTTAACGCTGCGCCATAACGCTGTGCTTTAACGCAGCGCGGTCCGCACCAGCGTGTCCAGCAGTTCCGGGTAGTCCACTCCGGTGGCTGCCCACACCTGCGGGTACATCGAAATCGCGGTGAATCCAGGCATGGTGTTGACCTCGTTGAGCACCGGGCCGTCCTTGGTGACGAAGAAGTCCACACGTGCGAGCGACTTACAGTTCAGCGCCTTGAAACACGTCACCGCCATGTCTTGAAGTTGCGCGGTTGTTGCCTCGTCGAACGGTGCCGGAATCGTTGCCGTAACGCCCTCTTCGAGGTATTTCGTTTCAAACCCGTAGAAGCCTTCTTCGGAGTCTTCGGTGCCGTTGAGCTTCGCTGGCAGAGATGCCGCAATGGTCCCGTCGGGTCGTTCGAGGACTCCCACCTCAACCTCGTCGCCGACAAGTTCCGCTTCCACAATCACCTTGGAATCGGATTCGTGCGCAAGGTCGTACGCCGCCGGGAAGTCGTCCCAGGAGCTCACTTTGGACACACCGATCGATGACCCACCGTTGGCGGGTTTTACGAACACTGGTAGACCGAGGTAGTCACGCTCGTCGTCGTCAAGCACTGCCCGACCGTCGAGGATCACTTCCCTGGTGATCGCAATGTTTTCAGCCGCGACGAGCTTCTTCGTGTACTCCTTGTCCATGCCACAGGCGGATGCAAGCACCCCTGGGCCAACGTACGGGACACCAGCGAGTTCGAGCAGTCCTTGCACTGTGCCGTCTTCGCCGTATTTGCCGTGCAGCACCGGGAAGACAACATCGACGCAAGCGATACTTTCGCCGGTTGCTACATCGAAGATCTGCCCCTTGCGCGTCGGGTTGATGGAGAGTGCAACTTCGCGGCCTGCGGGCACCTCAGGCAGCGCGACGCCGTTTACTGGGTCTGTTGTGCCTTCGACCCATACGCCGTCACGGGTGATACCGATGGGAAACACCTCGTAGTCAGCCGGCATGTGTTGCATCACCGACGCTGCGGAAATGCAGGAAATGGAGTGCTCGGTGGACATGCCACCATAAAGAACTGCTACGCGAATCACGCTGACCAATCTACCGCGTAGCCATGGCGCAGTTTTACTCTGCCTTCTTGCTGCGCCCCATCAGTGTCGCGATCGTGTCCGCAACTTTGAAGTTGTCGTGGCAAATGGCAAACACTGCCTGGGTAATCGGCATCTCCACGCCATGCTTTTCGGCGAGCTGGAAAATGCTTCTCGACGACACCACGCCCTCCGCAACCTGGCCCTTCGTCGCAGCCTTCGCCTCTTCCATCGTCGCACCTTGCCCCAAAGCGGAGCCAAATGTGCGGTTACGCGACAGCGGCGAAGCACACGTGGCCACGAGGTCTCCCATACCGGCAAGACCTGCAAACGTGCGGGGATCCGCGCCGAGCGCGTTGCCCAGACGGGTGGTCTCTGCAAGGCCACGGGTGATCAGGGATGCCAGGGTATTGTCGCCAAGCCCCTGGCCGGAAGCCATACCGCAGGCAAGCGCAATGACATTTTTCGTCGCGCCGCCGATTTCGCAGCCCACAACATCGGTGTTGGTGTACGGCCGCAAATAGTTAGTCGCACACGCGGCTTGGACGAGTTTTGCGCGGTTCTCGTCAGCGCATGCAATCACGGTGGCGGCAGGTTGTTCGAGCGCAATCTCGCGCGACAGGTTGGGCCCGCTGAGCACTGCAATCCGGTTCGGGTCCGCTCCGGTGACCTCTGCAATAACTTCACTCATACGCAGATGTGTTCCTGTTTCCACACCCTTTGAGATGGACAGCATCGTCGCATCAGCCGGGATCATGGGTGCCCAACGCGCGACGTTTTCCCGCATGGTCTGGCTGGGTACGCCAAAGACGACGATGGTCGCGTCTTGCAGCGCGTATTGCTCGTCCGAGGTGGCTTCGATCGCATCCGGGAGTGTGATGCCGGGAAGGTACTCCGGGTTTTCCCGCGTGGTCTGAATGGTGCGGGCAAGGTTGTCCCGACGCGCCCACAGCGTGACCCTGTTGCCGGCGTCCGCGAACACCTTCGCCAGGGTTGTACCCCAGGAGCCTGCCCCCAGTACCGCAACGTTGACCATATTTTTCTGAATCCTCCCAGCCGATTGTTCCGGTTTAACCTACCACCGGCCGTGGCGCGTGGCGTGTCCGGCGTGAGTGGGTTACTTGGGACACAATGGAGGACATGCCTACTCACGCATCCAAGACACCAGGAAACAGCGGGAAGCTCTCCGAGCAAGATAAGGACGCCTTGGGTGAGAAGTTTCTCACTGGCAGGCTTCAGGCTA
This sequence comes from Corynebacterium sp. HMSC08F01, assembly GCF_001807545.1. NCBI lineage: Bacteria > Bacillati > Actinomycetota > Actinomycetes > Mycobacteriales > Corynebacteriaceae > Corynebacterium > Corynebacterium sp. HMSC08F01. Next base: position 17,849 of record NZ_KV789315.1, read on the forward strand.
TTCCGTTAAAACCGCAGAAGGAGTTCGAGCGCACCACGCTTGCTGCGGGTGCGGTGCTGTGGCGCGGTGACGTTACGCAACCCGACACCATTGAGGTTGCGTGCATTCACCGTCCTCATTACGACGACTGGTCGCTGGCCAAGGGCAAGGTCGACCCTGATGAGTCGCTTGTACAAACCGCAGTACGTGAAATCAAGGAGGAAACGGGCTACGACGTTCGCCTGGGCAAGTTGCTGGGCAAGACGGTCTACCCGGTAAAGAAGACCACCAAGGTGGTCTATTACTGGACCGGCGAGGTCGTCGGTGGCGAGTTCGTACCCAACAACGAGGTCGACGAGATCCGCTGGCTGCCACTCAATGAAGCGCTTGAGTTGATGACGTACGACCTCGACCGCGAGGTGCTCCAGAAGGCCCAGAAGCGCTTTAACACGCCCGCAGATGCACGCATCCTCTATGTCCGACATGCCCGCGCCCACGACCGCAACAAATGGTCCGGCGACGACAACTTGCGTCCTCTGGATAAGAAGGGCCGCCGCCAATCCGAGATGCTCGTTCCCCTGCTCAGTGCGTTCGCGCCGGAACGTATTTACTCGGCGGTTCCGGAGCGCTGCCAGCACACGGTTGCGCCGCTGGCGGATGAGATGGGGTGTGAGGTTGTCGTCGATAAGCAGTTTGGCGACGATGCCTGGATCGCCGACATGGTTGGCGCCAAGCACGCATTCAAGGACGTGATTGAGGCCGGCGGAACCAGCGTGGTGTGCGCGCAAGGTGGGATCATCCCCGGCATAATCGCGTGGCTCTCGGCGCAAGGGACACTGCCTATCGACGAAGAAATCCGCGCGAAGAAAGCCTCCGTATGGGTGCTGACGTTCCACGACGGCAAGCTCATCGGCGCGGACTACATCCCCTCCCCACTTCCAGTTCTGTAACCCCACCACGACGAAAGGCCCAGACCATGGCAGCTCCTACCGCCATTTCCCAAGACCGCATCGCGGCCACCCTGAAATCAATGGGGGTGCAGTACTTCCGAGAAGACAGCGGCGAGGTTCGCACCGCATTTCCCAGCCTGATGGTGTTCTTCGAGGTAGCCGAGGGTGGTTTCAAGGCCACCGCACGCTGGCTCGGCATCATTGAGGGCGACGATATTGAGGCGCTGCGTCTGCGCTGCAACGAGATCAACCGGACGATGCCCCTCGTGCGCGTACACCCGGTACGTCGTGAGGACGATGCCGTCGTGCTGATCGACGCGCCGTTCTTCTCCAACGAAGGCTTCACCGACGAGCAGGTGCGTGCAATGTTGGACTACTACTTCTCCGCAATCCATCACGTGGTGAACCTGCTGCGCGAGGCCTTGCCAGATACCAGCGAGCTCTTGTCGACGAGCGGCCCGAAAACCTTCACCACCGAAGCAAACACCGAAGCCAACGCCGAAGCTAACCAGGAGGACTAGGACATGACTTCTGCAACCAGCAACCTCAGCATCGACCGTGTCATCGCCTTGTTTGACAAGGAAGGCTGGAAGTACGAAAAGGCACCGCTTGGCCCTGCGCTGCGCACCGGTTTTTCCGGTATCGGGCTGGAAATCAACATGATCGAGCCGAATCTCAACGTGCTGACCACCGTCGCTGTGGATTCGGTGAAGGCCGCGCAGTTTAATGAGGTGCTCGAGTGGGTGGAGCGCTACAACATTGAGAAGGCTTACCCCACCGTGACCGCAGTGAAGGACGAACAGCGCGGCATCACCGCGCTTGCCGTGACCTACTCTCTGCCGGGTTACTGGGAGCGCAGCGACCAGCAGTTTTCCGACGAGATCAAGACCGGTATCCAAGGCGTCGTTGTCGCTGCGCGTGAGTTCCTGGAGGCGTTCGCCCCGGGCGTCGTCGACCAGTTGGGCAAATAACCAGCCCGAGGGCGCTATCGCCGTCCGGGGTCTAACCCGCGACGGACGGCTTGAACGCTGGACGCGTTGCTTCGAATCGTTCGATGGCGGGCTCGTCGCGAAGCGTCAGCCCAATATCGTCGAGGCCTTCCATGAGCCGCCAGCGGGTGTAATCGTCGATCTCGAAGGTAAAGGTGTTGCCGCCGACGGTGACGGTGCAGTCTTCGAGCGAGACGATCGCCTCATCACCTGGGTGCTGCTCAAGGTGCTTCCAGATCAGCTCGATATCGGACTGGCTCATGATGCCCGCGAGCAGGCCAGCTTTGCCGGCGTTTCCGCGGAAGATATCCGCGAATCGGGGGCTGAACACGGCACGGAAGCCGTAGTCCATGAGCGCCCAGACAGCGTGTTCACGCGAGGAGCCTGTGCCAAAGTCCTCGCCGGCGAACAGCACGGAGCCGTCTTTGAACGCGTCCTGATTGAGGACGAATGTGGTTTCGTTTTCACGCCAATTAGAAAATAGGCCGTCCTCGAAACCGGTGCGGGTCACACGCTTGAGGTAGCGCGCGGGGATGATCTGGTCGGTATCAACGTTGGTGCGGGTCAGCGGAACGCCGACGCCGGTGTGAGTGGTGAACTTTTCCATGATCGGGCTCCTTTACAGATCTGCCGGGCTTGCGAGGTGGCCGGTCACCGCAGTTGCTGCTGCAACCAGCGGGGATACGAGGTGGGTACGGCCACCCGGGCCTTGGCGGCCTTCGAAATTGCGGTTGCTTGTGGAGGCACTGCGCTCCCCCGGTCGCAACTGGTCTGGGTTCATGCCGAGGCACATGGAGCAGCCCGCGGTCCGCCATTCTGCGCCGAACTCTGTGAAGATCGCGTCGAGGCCTTCTTCTTCGGCCTGCTGCTTCACAAGTGTGGAGCTCGGTACGACGAGCATGCGTGTACCTTCGGCGATGCGGCGGCCCTTGACAACGTCGGCGGCTGCACGCAGATCCTCGATGCGCGCGTTGGTGCAGGAGCCGAGGAAGACCGTATCGATGGTGATGTCGCGCAGCGGCATGCCCGGGGTCAAGCCCATGTATTCGATGGCCTTCGCAGCAGATGCCTTCGTGTTGTCGTCGGTGAAGTCCTCCGGGTCGGGAACGTTTTCGCCGAGCGGCAGACCTTGGCCTGGGTTGGTACCCCAGGTGACAAACGGTGTCAGTGCTGCACCGTCGATTTCCACGACGGTATCGAACTTTGCGCCTTCATCGGTCGGCAGCGTCTTCCAATACTCCACGGCTGCATCCCAGTCCTCGCCCTTCGGCGCGTACTCGCGGCCCTCGACGTAGTCGAACGTGGTCTGGTCCGGCGCGACCATACCGGCTCGCGCGCCTGCCTCGATAGACATGTTGCACAACGTCATGCGTGCTTCCATGGACATTTTCTCGATGGCCTCGCCGCGGTACTCGATAATGTGGCCCTGGCCGCCGCCGGTGCCGATCTTGGCGATGATCGCCAAGATCAGGTCCTTGGCCGTCACGCCGTCCTGCAGCTCGCCGGTGACCTCGATGGCCATGGTCTTGAAGGGTTTCAGCGGCAGGGTCTGGGTGGCCATGACGTGCTCCACCTCAGAGGTGCCGATGCCCATGGCAATCGAGCCGAACGCGCCGTGCGTCGAGGTGTGCGAGTCGCCGCAGACAATGGTCATTCCGGGCTGTGTAATGCCCAGCTGCGGGCCGACGGTGTGCACGATGCCCTGCTGGATATCGCCCATCGGGTGCAGCTTCACACCAAACTCGGCGCAGTTGTCGCGCAGGGTGGCTACCTGGGTGCGCGAGGTAGGCTCGGTGATCTCGACGAGGTCACCGCTGGTAATACCCGTGGTGGGCACGTTGTGGTCCTCCGTTGCCAAATGCAACTCGGGGTGGCGCATGGTGCGTCCATTCATCCGCAGACCGTCAAACGCCTGCGGCGAGGTCACTTCGTGCAGGAGCTGGAAATCGATGAAGATGAGGTCAGGCTCGCCGTTTTCCCCCTTCGTTACCACGTGGTCGCGCCACACTTTCTCCGCTAATGTCAACGGTGGCTGAGTCATCCGGTCCTCCTTCATACGGGCCCCCAACATCCCACACTATGAGATGCTAGGATTCGAACTGTGAGACAGTATAACGAAGGTTCCGGGATTAAAGTCCTCGACCGCGCAGTTGCCATCACACGCTCGGTTGGTGCGGGTGATAAAACACTCGCAGAACTTAGCGACGACACCGGCCTGCCACGCGCAACCGCCCACCGCATTGCCACTGCGCTGGAACTGCACCATGTGCTTTCCCGCAACGAACACGGCGAATGGACACTCGGCCCAGCACTGACCGGTCTTGCCACGGGGCTTCCCTCCGCGCTGCTTCCGGCAGCCGCGCCGGTTATGCGAGACCTGGTTGCACAGACCGGGGAATCCGCACAGCTTTACCAACTGACGGGATCGACCCGCACCTGCATCGCTGCCGAAGAACCGGAAAGCGGACTCCACAACGTAGTGCCGGTTGGCTCCAGGCTCACACTATCGGCCGGTTCTGCCGCCCGCGTGTTTGCTGCCCACTGCCCGATCGACTCCCCGTTTGATGCAGCGGACCTCGAACAGGTACGCAAGGTCGGCTACGCCGAGTCTGTCTCCGAGCGCGAGGTTGGCCTGGCGAGCGTGTCCACCCCGGTGTTCCAGCCCGACGGCACCTTAGTCGCGGTCCTGTCTGTGTCGGGTCCCGCCGAGCGCTTGAAGCCCTCCCCCGGCGCAACATGCGGCGAGGCGCTCAAGGACGCCACCGCTCGGCTGAGCGCCGAGCTCTAGCCGAGCTCTAGCCGAGCTCCGGCCCGGCACTGGGGGCGCCAACGGGCGTCAGCGAACGTCGATGTCGTCCAAGCGCCTCGCGGGCCACACCGCGGGGGAAGCGGATCTTCCGCCGCAGGATCAGTTCGTCCTCGATGCAGTAGGCGCCGACCAAGAACGCCTCGATCTCCTCACTCGGCGGGGTCCGCTTGACCAGGTAGGGGTCGATGAGGAAGTTATCCGAGGTCGTGCGGCACCGGGTGCGGTTCATGGCTAGGCCCACCAGGGGCACGCCGTCGGAACGCGTCTTGGTGAAGGCGACTTCGGCAAGGGTTAGCCCGCAGCCGTCGACAAGCGAGCGCCCCGGCTCAAGATACAGACGCAACCCGCGCTCGCGCAGCGCTTCTGCGACGCCGCCGGAGAGTACCTCGGTGAGCCACGCGCCGCGCGTCGGCTCCTGCCAGTCCCGGGCCGAGCACGCCGCGCTCGAGGGCGTCGGCGACGAGGGCGCGGGCTGTGCGGTCCTTGGCGCTACCGCCGGGGTTGAAGGACTCGAGTTTGGCCCAGACCCGGGGTGTTTCCCCCAACGCTCCATTCGAGGGTACGCTCGCCACGTGAGCAAGAGCGGGCAGATTCTTGGACGGGACATTCGTCGCCTGCTGCGCGTTCCCCGGGCCTTCATCATCATCGTCGGCGTGCTCATCACCCCCGCGCTCTACGCGTGGTTCAACATCAACGCCTTCTGGGACCCCTACGCCCACACCCAGAACATCCGCATCGCGGTGGTCAACAACGACCGCGGCGCCTCCGCCGAGCGCGTCGGCGAGGTCGACGTCGGCGAGCAGATCACCGAGCAGCTCAAGGCCAACGACAAGATCGGGGGGGTGTTTCTCCCCGAGGACGAGGCACGCGACGGTCTCATGCGCGGCGACTACTACGCCATGTTCCTCATCCCTCCCGAGTTCAGCGAGGACCTGCTGAGCCTCGTCAGCGGCACCTACACGCAGCCGGTGTTGGAGTACTACGTCAACGAGAAGAGCAACGGCGTCACCCCCTCGATTACCGACGCCGGCGCCTCCGCCGTCGACACGGCCGTGTCCGAGGCCTTCAAGAAGAAGGTCGGCGAGGCCGCGGCGACCGAGCTGCGCAACAAGGGGTTCGCGGCGCGCGATGACGCCGAGGAGGCCCGAGGCAAAGCCTCCGGGAGCTTCGGCCAGATCGCCGCCGACCTCGACGCCTCCCAGGGGCGGGTGGCCACGATGAAGCAGAGCATCAGCGGTGCGCGCCCGGTTGTCGCCGAGCTGAACACCCTCGTCGGCTCCGTCGACGACACCCTCCGGTCCGTGGACTCCTCTCTCGGCGAGGCCGAGGGGATCATCGCCGAGCTGCAGAAGTCCTCCGCCGGTTTCAGCGCCGACACATCGACCGCGCTCGTCGAGTCCACCAACGCGCTCAGCCTCGGCGCCGCCTCCGCCAACGCCTCCATCGCGGAGGCGACGGGCCAGCTCGGCACCGCCCAGGGGCGGGTGCGCTCCGCCGTCGGCGAGGTCGACGGCGTGGTCAAGCAGGGCGAATCCGCCGCCGCGCAGCTGCGCGCCATGTCGGCCGGGGCGGCCCTATCGCCTGAGGTCCGCGCTCAGCTCGACGCCGCGGCTAGCGCGCTGGAGGAGCGTACCGCCGCCTCCCACGCCGTCCTCGACGGCCTGAACAACGTGGACCGCAGCGCGAGCGCCGCGCTGGCGTCGATAGGCGAGCTCGGCGATTCCCTCGAGGCCACGGCCGCCGACTCCAACGCCGCAGCGCGCGACGCGAGCACGCAGCTCGGCGAGTCCGTGCCCGCGATCAACGCCTCGCTCGCGCAGGCCTCCGGCAGCGTCGCCTCCGTGCGCGGCGCGCTGAGCAGCCAGCGTGCCCTGCGCGAGGAAACGACCTCCCTGCTCGCCGGGGTGGACAACCAGCTCGCGGCCAGCCTCGGCATCCTCGACGAGGTCTCGGGCAACCTCGGCACGCTTGCCGACGGCGCCCGCGCCGCCCAGTCCGACATCAACGCCCTCCTGGCCACCTCCGACTCGGAGGCCCTCAACACTGTCACGAACCTCAACTCCGCGAAGATCGGCGAGTACATCTCCTCGCCCGTCACCGTCGAGCAGCAGGCCGTCTTCCCCTCGGAGAACTACGGCAGCTCCATGGCCTCCTTCTTCACCAACCTGGCCCTGTGGATCGGCGCGTTCGTGCTGACGATCATCTTCCGCGTCGAGGTCGACACCGAGGGCTTCCGCCGCCTCACCGTCGGCCAGGCCTACCTCGGTCGCTTCCTCCTCTTCGCCACGCTCTCGGTGCTCCAGGCCGTCGTGGTGACGCTCGGCAACGTGGCCTTCGGGGTGCAGATGCAGTCCGTCACGGCCTTTCTCGTCACCGCAATCGCCATCGGGGTTGCCTACACGGGGATCATCTACTCCATCGTCTCCGCGCTCGGCCACATTGGCCGCGGCATCGCCGTCTTCCTCGTCGTCATCCAGATCCCGGGCGCGTCGGGCCTCTACCCCATCGAGCTCATGCCCGACTTCTTCCGCCGCATCTACCCCTTCCTCCCCTTCCGCTACGGCATCGACGCGATGCGCGAGACCGTCGCCGGGTTCTACGGCCACCACTACCTCCGCTTCATGGCGGCGCTTCTCGCCATGTCCGCCGCGGCCTTCGCCCTGGGGTGGCTGTTCCGACTCACCTCCTCGCACGCCAACCTCCTGTTCAACCGCCAGCTCGCGCGCACGAACCTGATCACCAACGAGAAGGTGGAGGTCATGGGCTCGCCCTACCGCGCGTCCGACATCATGGCCGCCCTGTCGGACCGGGATGAGTTCCGCGGTGGCGTCGAGAAGCGGGCGCGGATGCTGCGGGAGAACTACCGCACCCTCATCTTCGGCGGGATCGTCGCGGGCATTGTCGGCATCGCCATCATCACCCTGCTCACCATGCTCCTGCCCACCGACAAGACGATCATGCTGGCCATCGTCGTCGCCTGGTCGCTGCTGGTCGTCCTCTACCTCGGCGCGGTGGAGTACTTCACGCAGAGCCTCGTCGACGCCGAACAGGTCTCGCGCCTCGGCGAGGCCGAGCTGCGCGACGCCGTGATCCACCGCCACGACTCCGCCGGCACCAGCGTCACCATCGGGCCCGCGGATGCCGAAAGCGAGGACACCAAGTGAGAACCGTCTTCTCCATCGCCTACAACGACCTGCGCCGTCTCTACACCAACGTCATGGCGGGCATCGTCATGGTCGGCCTCATCGCCATTCCCTGCCTCTTCGCCTGGTTCAACGTGCTGGCCACGTGGAACCCCTTCGCCAACACAGAGCGCCTCGAGGTGGCGGTGGCCAACACCGACCGCGGCCACACGAGCGACCTCACCCCGCTGGCCGTCAACGTCGGCGACATGGTCCTCTCCCAGCTCTACCGCGACGAGTCGATGGACTGGGTCATCACCGACGCCGACGATGCCATCGAGGGCGCGAAATCCGGCGAGTACTACGCCGCCATCGTCCTGCCGCCCACGCTGAGCGACGACATGTTCACCTTCTACGCCGGCGACGCCGAACCCAGCCGGATCGACCTCTACATCAACGAGAAGAAGAACCCCATCTCCCCGCTGCTCATCTCCAACGGCACGCAGGGCGTCAGCGCCCAGATCAGCGCGTCGTTCACCAGGGCCCTCTCCGAGGTGTCATTCGGGCTGATCGAGACGGCCTCGGACTTCTTCAACGAGGCGGAGACCAAGCAGGCACTCGATTCCATCGAGACGCGCACTGCCAGCGCCCGCGACCAGCTGCTCTCCAGCGCCAGCACCGTCGACGCGCTCGCCTCGCTCACCGAGTCGAGCGTGCCGCTCGTCGACAGCGCCGAGCGGATCTCCGGGGCGCTGGGCGACTCTCTCGGGCAGGTCCACCCCGTCGACCTCGGAGCCACCGGGGCGGGCCTCGGCGGAGACGGCGCGGCGCTTGCGGCGGCGCTGGGGGCGACGTCGGAAAGCTTCGCCGCAGTGAGCGACCGCGTCGACCAGCTGATGGCGGACTCCTCCGCCACCTCCCAGGCCACCGCCGCGAACCTGACGGACATCGCCGCGCGCATCGATGTCCAGGTGAAGCAGTACACGGCCCTGCGCGACACCATCAACGACCAAGTCGCCCCGGCGCTTCCCCCCGACGCCCAACCGGCGGTGCGCGCGGTGGTCGGCGACCTCAACGACGCTATCGCCCGCCAGACGGCCGTGCGCGACCGACTCAACGACGCCGCCACGCGCCTCACCGCCGGGCAGGGCAGCCGGGACGGGAAGAACGCGGACCGGCAGGAGATCAAGGACTCGATCGCCCGGGCCCGCGAGGCGATGGACTCGGCCAAGAATTCCTACGACACCGGGATCCGCCCGCGCCTCAAGGCGCTGTCGGGCTCGCTGGACAACGTCCGGGCGAACGTCGACAAGGCCCGCTCGGACATGGACGGCGTCTCCTCTGCCCTGGCCAATCGGCCCGGCTCGCTGCGCGACACCCTCGCAGCCTCCGGTGCGGACCTGCGCGACACGGCGGAATCCCTGCGCGCCAACGCAGCGAGGATGCAGGAGGCGCAGCAGTCGATCGCGCAGGCGCGCTCGAGCGGGGACCTGACGAAACTGGCCGACCTCGTCTCCAGCCACCCGGAGGAGCTCGCCGACGCCCTCGTCGACCCAGTCAAGGTGGAGCGCAAGGAGGTCTTCCCCCGCGTCAGCTTCGGCGCCGGCATGGCCCCGCTCTACACGGTCCTCGCCCTGTGGGTAGGCGCCCTGTTGACGTCAGTGGCCGTGCGCACGGACGACCGCTCCATCGAACAGAACGTGGTCGATCCCGGCCGCGTCACCGCGGGCCAGAAGTACTTCGGCCGCTACCTGACGTTCGTGACCACCGGCCTGGCCCAATCCACGCTCCTCATGGCGGGCCTCATCGTCTACGTGGGCATCGAGCCCGCGCACCCCTTCCTCCTCTTCATGGCGGGGTGGGTCTCGAGCCTGGTCTTCCACCTGATCTGCTACACGCTGGTGCTCTCCCTGAGCAACGCCGGCAAGGCCGTGGGCGTGCTCATCCTGGTGCTCCAGGTCTCGGCGGCGGGCGGCGCCTACCCGCTGCAGCTGCTGCCGGGCTGGACGCAGGCGATCAGCCCCTGGCTGCCCGCGACCTACTCGATCCGCGCTATGCGCGCCGCGGTCTTCGGCACCTACGGCTGGGACTTCTGGCGAGACCTCGGCATCCTCGTCCTCTTCGCACTGCCCTTCCTCCTCCTCGGCCTCTGGCTGCGCCACCGGCTGCACCACGCGATCAGCCGCATGGACGAGGCGGTCGCCCAGACCAAGGTGATGATGTCCTAGCCGCGCCTACAGGTCGATGGTGCCGCGCACGCGGGCGGTGACCGCCCACCCAGATGTCGCGGCCGTCGTCGATAAGCAGATTATGCTTCGACGAACCCCTCGCCGATGCGCCACTGGCGCTTCTCGCCCAAGCTGACGGAAGCGTCCGGGTCCTCCACGTCCGAGACGCGGTAGTAGAGCATGTCCACGTAGTCGTAGTGGATGCTGGCCACGCCGTAGCCGTGTGCGTCAAAATCGATATGGCTGACCCACGGGTTGGCATCCCGAATCGTCTGCTCCACCAGCAACGACGTGGAGTTGTCCTCCTTGTGGTACGTGCCGAACGCGGTGGTCAGGATCTCGTCCACGTTAGGCGCGGAGATTGAGGTGGTGACCATCTCGCAGCCGATCTCGCCGAAGCCGGACGGTGAGGCGATCGAGTTCGCCCACTCCGAGTGAATATCGCCGGTGAGGAACAGTGCGTTCGATTCCTGCTCGTCCAACATGGTGAGCAGGCGGTCGCGCTCCGCGGCGTAGCCGTCCCACTGATCCGAATTCACCGCGATGCCCGTCGCGCGCTCCTTCATATAACCTGCAGCGATGTTGGCCTTCTCGTTGTCCGGGATGGTGGCAAATCGCATCGGCGAGACCATCACCGAGTTGCCCAGCACATCCCAGCGTGCGGTGGACTGTTGGAGTTGTTCTGCCACCCAGGCAAACTGCTCGTCGCCAAGCATTGTGCGCTCATCGTTGGCAAAGTTGTCGCTGGTGGTTTCCTCGTCGCGGAAGGTGCGCAGATCCATCATGGTCAGCTGCGCGAGGTTGCCAAACTGGAAGCTGCGGTAGATGCCTGGAGCCTCAATGAGCGCACTGCGACGCACCGGGAGCCATTCGTAGTACGCCTGCATCGCCGCTGCTTCGCGCTGCGCCCACTTCCCTTCAACCCGGCCGTCCGTGTGGTTTTCGGCTCCTTCGCGCCAGCTGTTGTTCGCCGACTCGTGGTCATCCCACACCACAATCCAAGGGCACGCCGCATGGGCCGCCTGCAGGTTCAAGTCGGTGCGGTAGCGGCCGTAACGTTGGCGGTAATCCTCCAACGTGGTGATTTCCCACTCCGGATGGTGCATCCTGGCAACGCCACTCTTGCCTACGTATTCGCCGGTTGGATACTCATAGATATAATCGCCGAGGAACACCACGTGGTCGATTTCGCCCGCGCGCGCACGCTGGGCCATGTCAGCGTAGGCGCTAAAGAATCCGGACTCCCAGTTCGCGCAGGAAGCGATTGCGAGATTCAGCGTATCGACGTCAGCGTCCTTTGCAGGAGCCGTCAACGTACGCCCGATTGGCGAGGAAGCACCGGCGTACTCACCGGATTTCACGATGAAACGGTAGAAGTACTCCGTATCTGGATCGAGCCCGTCCGGATCGACGTGCACCGTGTGGTCGGATTCCGCACTCGCCGTCGCGCTTCCTGTCTTTGGGTGAGTGAAGTCTTCATTGGTGTCGATCTGCCATTCCAGCTCGATATCGTCGCCAAGACCTGAGCCCGGCAACGCCTCGCGCGAGGGCGTCACACGAGTCCACAGCACCACGCGATCTGGCAGCGGATCTCCGGAAGCAACCCCGTGCAAAAACGGCAAGCCCCACTGATCCGCCGGCGTTGGCACCTCGGGAGTGGAGACTGTGCTGCGGCGGGCAGCAACGGCACCACCTGTGCCTAGGGCTGCGGCGGCGACAGTCGCAGCGACGGTTTGGAGAAATATACGGCGATTGACACGGGATTTCGAGCTCATGCCGCTCACTTTCAACCAGCTCACAGACTCATGCAACGAGGAACCCGCCAAGTTTCCAAAAGTTCACCCACACTTCACTGAGGTGACGATCCGCTAGTAACCCGCTGTTAAAACAACGTGACTTGTGTGGGTGGACATGACTGTTTCGCTTTCCCGTGCCCCTCGTTCCCTCCGCCGCGGCGCAATCTCCGCGGCCGTTGTCGTATCGCTGTTTGGCTCTGCCACGACGGCCGTCGCTGCAGATGCCCCTGAAGGTGCAATCAACACCCGCATCAGCCGCATCGTCCTCGGCATCGGATCCGACGCAACGGAAGCGAACTTGGCCTGGCAGTCGAAGACCAACGAAACACAGTTCCTGGAGTACTGGCCGACTGCTGATCCAACCAACATCACGCGCGTGGAATCGCCCCGTGGCCCGTACAACTCGGCTGTCTTCTACCCGCACGAAGCGACGATGACCGGCCTCGAGCCTGACACGGAGTACGCCTACCGGGTTGGAAGCGATCGTCGTGGCTATAGCGAGCAGCGCACCTTTACCACCGGCACCGACGGAGATTCCTGGAGCTTCCTCGCCATGGCCGATGCGCAAATCGGCGTAGATACGAAAATCGCCGAGCAGTCCGCCGCATGGAACAAAGCGGTCAATACCGCAACCGGTGAACACCCCGACTCCGCGTTCATCATGCACCTGGGCGACCAAGTTGAGGGCTGGGGTGCCCCGGTCAAACAGCTTGAGGCATTCACCGCGCCAGAGAAACTCCAGGAGTACCGCCTTGCCGTACTGAAGGGCAATCACGAGACATACACGCTCGACCGTCACTTCCAGGACACGTACTTCCTGCCCAACGAAGTTGATGACACCGCGAACTACTTCTTCAACTACAACAACGTCTTGTTCATCGGGTTGGACGGCAATCGCGCATCCAAGGCCGACATCGACGTCCACGCGAAGTTTGTCAACGAAACGATTGCCGCACATGGTGGCGACGCCGACTGGGTGATCGTCGGTATCCACCACGCACCGTTCTCCCAGGGCACGCACTACACCGACAAGGATGTCGTCGAACTACGCAACTCCTTGACCCCGAAGTTGTCCGAAGCCGGTGTGGACCTGGTGCTCAGCGGCCACGACCACATCTACACGCGCACGCATCTGATGAACGGTGTCGACCCTGTTATCCCCGCTGGCGCATCGAAGTCCGGCGACATTCTTATTCCGGAAGACAACGAGGTCCTCTACGTCACCTCCACCACGGCAACGGGTGGCAAGTACTACGACTTCCAGGACGAAAACGGCACAACCCACCCGAATGTCCGTGAAGAAAATGTTACTGACCTGGCGCACAAGTCCACCGCACGCTGGCGCCAAGACTACAACCCGGACTACACCAGCATCGATGTCTCGTCGGACTCGCTGAAGCTCACGACGTACAACATCAACACCCCGTACGTGGTGGATCAGGTCACCCTGCTGAAGAAGGATGCCGCGCAGGAGGACGCCCCGCAGGAAGAAGCACCGACGACGACTGAAAAACCAAGCGCGACCACGACGAGCGCCGCGAAGCCGACCACGCTCACTTCGGTGTCCACGGTGACGTTGACGGAAACTTCGACGATTACGTCCCCATCTCCCACCGTTGTGGAAACCACCAAGGTTGTCCCCACGACGGTGAAGCAAACCGTCACGCCCACCACAGAGAAATCCGGCGCCGATACCGGGACAACTCCGTCCGAGAACGACGCCAACAACGGCCCTCACGAGACCACTGAAACCGACGCGTCCGGCTCCAGCACGACCGGCATCGTCCTGACGGTGTTGGGCATCTTGTTCGGCCTCATCGCTGCCATTGTTGCGGTGCTGGTCAACCTGAACCCTCAGTTCGTCCAAGACATCCGCCACAAGTTCGGGATCTAAGGGCTACTCCGCTGCACGGGCACTGACACGCTCAGCCCACCGATAGATAATGTTCTGTTTATCTCGGCGTAGCGTGTCGTGGCCGAGGACCAACCCCTCGTTCATCCGCCCTGCAGCAGCAAGGTGCTTCTGCCCCACCAATGTGCCGTCCGGGTGGATGTGCAGGGCGCTAGTGTCTGCATAACGCATCCCGACACCACGCTCGACGAGATCCCCAATGAGAGTTCCGTCGACGACTCCGGCAGGTGCGTTCACGGCGTCAATCACGACTGTTGCGCCGACCTCCTTGGCCACTTCGGTCAAATCGTCTTCGCCACGGTTGAAGACGTCGGTGCGGATCCGGTTGTCGTCGATAAGCGCGAGCATCTCCACCGCCGATTCAACAGGTGGGCCGGTAGCAACGCGCCCGAGTGTGCTCATGAAATCGTCGAACTCGGAGCCGCCAAGCGAATCTCGACCGCCGAAGGACGCGCGCTGGATGAGCGCATCCTCGGTGTCGCGAAACGCCAGCGCCACAGCAAGCGCCGGCGTCCATGGTCTCTCCCCTTTTGCAGCAGCGACGGATGTGCGAAGTTCCGCCACTGGATCCCCTGTGAAGTCCTCGCCGTTGATCACCGCTTGAATATCCTCACACGCACCTTCGCCACCGACGATCGTGAGGATGGCTTCTGCTGACTCCGTCAGAATTTCCTTGAGCTCTTCAAGCGACTGGCACTGCAGAATCGCCCGGTCAGCTTTTTCAATGATGGGTTGGGCGGCGCGCGATTGCTCCTCGTCGAGGTAGGCCTTGACCTCCATAAAACGGCCCGATCGGGTCACTGGGTAAAACGCTTTCGCCTTTGCATAGCGCACGACATCGATAAAGGTCAGCGCTGCTCCGCGCACGAGTGCGATGTCATCGGATGTGACCGAATCCAGATTGCTTGCCGGGTACGCCGGGGCGATTACACGAAGATCCCCGAGATCCTGATGAGCAAGCGAGCCTGGCCAGTCATGCGCGTGCCCGGTCACCATGAGTACATCGTCGAACTGCTCGCCGTCCACTTCAACGCCATTTCCCACAGGGGTTACGTCCTGTACCCGAGTGATGCGGAAATCAAGCGTGCACTTTGCTGGCAAGTTCGTCCGCAACGCTTCCCACGAAGCATTCAAGTGCTCGCCTACTCGACGCCGTGGAGGGAACTGCCCTTCCAACTCGTCGTTTGGATCTAAGGGCCCCAGGTGGGTCTCCACAATGGATTTGGGGGCGTTGAGGATCCACTGCTCCGGAACCGAGGCACCAAACGCTCCTGGTGCTGAGATTTCTTCCATCGGTGTCTCGTTAAACACCGTAAGTTCGATGGCTGCTCCACGCTGCCCCGCACGATCAATGAGCTCTTCTGCAGCCCACAGCCCACGGGGGCCTGCTCCGATGATGGCAACTTTCATTTGCTACGCCCCTTTGCGGAGTACTCGTCGAGCGTTGCTGCTGCCCACTCGAAATCGGCACGGCATATGCCGCGACGCGCGTCGTATTCGCCAAAAGTTACGCCGGACATGTGCCCCACCTTAGGCGGTGCGGGCTTCCAATCGCTCGACTTGGCGACGAAGCTCCGCACCCAACTGATTGCCCGGCAAGCGTTCCTGAACCACATCGCACACTGAGCGGTACCACCACACCTGCCGCTCTACAGGCGAATTGAAGCGTCCCCAGAGGTCATCCCCGATTATGTCGAGGTCGGCATGAATGGAAAGCAGGTTGTGCAGTTTGTCTGCAGCTGCAATGAGAACACTGCCCTCCTCGGCTTCGCGAAGATGAGCAAGGTATGCGTCGGCGCGTCCCTGCCAGCTGCCGATGCTGTCGTCTTTGGTCACGCCTCGGACGAGGCCGACAACTCGCGCGCCGAAATCCGCAGCCATCTGCTCTGCGCTGTATTCCTCGGGGACATCTTCGAAAATATCGTGGAATAGTGCACCGATGAGAACGTCCTCGTCGTCGGTGACCTGAGAAACGAAGTGCATCACGCCAAACACGTGCGATACGTAGGGAATGTCGGTGCCTTTGCGCACGTCATTGCGGTGTGCAAATGCGGCGACGTTGATAGCCCGAATGATTCGCGGTGATGGGGATGCAACCGGAATGTGTTCTGCCATGTACGGCTCCTTTCTGTCGGGAAACACGTCCCACTGTAAAGGTGCCGCCGACACGAAAGACGGAACATTCGAACACTTCTGCTAATCGACGACAATCTGTCCCCGCACCCGCACCGTCACCGCTCCACCAACCCAAATGTCGGAGCCGTCGTCGCTGATCGCCACGCGACCGTCCCGGCCGAGCGCAGTACCTTGGGAGACCGAGTAAGTTGCCGGCACGTCCCCGCGCGATCGCAGCCACTGCGCCATCGCACCGTTCGCGCTACCCGTCACCGGGTCTTCGAACGTCGGAGTAAAAGCGCGTAACACATACGCCGGATCCGTCCCACCCGTGAGTGCGGCAAACGCAACCTTGAGATCGCTCGATGCCGGTCGTTGTAACGCGCGCAGGGTTTCTACGCTATCCAGCAGTGCCAACCGCCAGCCCGGCCCGTTGTCGCCCCACGCGGCGTCAACGAGCGAACTCTCCCCCACCCCGAACACGTCGCAGATCTCTGCACGCTCGCATGCCGTAAGAGGTGCAGAATTCTTCAGCGGTGGGGTTGCGAACGCGAGCGTCGATTCGCTGATACGCACCTGCACATTGCCAACACCGCACTCTTGGACGACGCCGCCTGAGGCCTTCGGCGTATTACCCAACTCCAGCCACGCACGCGCCGTGCCCAGGGTCGGGTGCCCTGCGAAGGCGTATTCCTCGGTTGGGGTGAAGATTCGGACCCGGTAGTCGGCCTCGTCGTTGGTGGGTTCGAGCAGAAACGTCGTCTCCGAGAAGTTCGTCCAAGCTGCGATCCGCTGCATCTGCTCAGTGGTCAGATGGTCCGCCCCGCAGATCACCGCGAGAGGGTTTCCCGTGTAGGCACCGGTTGAGAACACGTCGAGTTCGAAGAAACTAAGGGAAGTCACTGAACCTACGCTACCAATGCGAAAACCTCCGATCCGGAATCCGGATCGGAGGTTTTCTCCTTGTACCCCGTACGGGATTTGAACCCGTGTTACCGCCGTGAGAGGGCGACGTCCTAGGCCGCTAGACGAACGGGGCGCGCTCGCTTTTTGCGACTTGCTAACAATAAAGGAAACTTCCCAATATCAACAAATCAGCACGTCAGACGCTAAAAACTACTCCACACCAAGCGCTGGTCCGAGCGTGTCCCAACTTGCCACTAACTCACGTCGGAACAAGCCGAAGTTGTGCGTCCCTTCCTTGAACTCGTACCAATCCGGGTCGATGCCATTGCGTCGTGCCTCTGCGATGAAGTGCAGCGAACACGCATACGCGAGTTGCTCATCAGGCACAAGAAGTGGCTCGGGCGAATCGACGACCTCAACGTCAAGCTCCGACGGCAAACCACGTGAGGCCGACAGAAAAATCTTCTTCCCCTTGAGCCCCTGAACATTGCGCACGGGCGAGTGGGCGGCCCACGCCGGATCCCAGGAGCTGCCCCACATCTGTGCTGGGTCGCCCTTATTAATGCGCACGGTGCCGCTGGCGAAGGCCTGTCCGACAAGCCCAGTTGTCGACGGGCAGGAGGAATATGTTCCCGCAGCGACAAACCTGTCTTCCAAGGTGGCGATGTGCAGGGCTGGCCCACCGGACATCGAAAGGCCTGCGATGGCGTCGCGGCCGGTGCCGTGGAAGTGCTCGTCGATAAGCGGCGGCAGCTCCTTGGTCAGATACGTCGTCCACTTGTAACTGCCGTGCTTGTCGTGCGTTCCAGCCCAGTCGGCCTGCTGCGAGCCGATAGAGCCGCGCGGAGTGACCACATTGATGTGCTTGTCTGCGAAGAACTCAGAAGCGCGACCATCTTTCCACCACGGGGTCACCATTCCACCACCTGCGCCGCCCAGAAGGTAGAACGTCGGGCGCGGATCGGTGTTCTCAGGACCGCCTTCCGGCAAGATGAGTTCGTTTTCAATCTCCCGGCGCATCGATGGCGAGTAGACAGTGAGCACCCACACGTTGTCCTGCAAGTGCTCCAGTTTGCGGAACTGCGCAGGCGGCGCGTCCGAATCCGGGAACGTTTGGTCCACCACCGTGCTCGAGCCAAGTGACTGTGCCGCCCGGGAGCTGCCCTCGAACACAAAGCGTCCGAACAGCAGGTGGCCGAAAATACCGCTCATCATCGCGCCGATCAGGATGATCGGTATTGCTAGCGGCGGAGTATCCGGCCCAATCTGACGGAAGCTGTTGATCAGCGATGATCCCGTCCATCCAGGTGCTTCTTGCTTTTCGACGAGCCCAAGGCTCTCACGTGATTCCACCGCCGGTGCTGGCGTGGCGACGAGCAAGCTCACTGACGTAGTGGCTGCACACAGGGCCACACCGCGACGAATCATTGGTTTCACACGCCAAACTGTAGCCCAACAGCTGTCACGAACTCGACCCTGACGATTCTGACGAGCCTGACGATTCTGACGAGCCTGACGAGCCGCGCTGCCCCAAAGGTTGTGGCGCTTCGCTTGGCAGCGGCGACTTTGTCACCGGTGTTTCGCGCTCAAACGGCTCCACATTCAACGCCGGACCGATAACGCGCCAGCTCTCACGCATGGACTTTTCAAAAAGCCCCCAACTATGTGTGCCCTCCACCTGTGGGTACCACTCCACATCCAAGCCTGCCCGCTTGGCTTTGTCGGCGAAATAGGCAGAGCACGCATAGGATGCCGCCTCAATGGTCACAGGCGGGCCAATGCGCTCCGATGATGTCTTCGACGCATCGATCGCGCCAGGTACCCCCTGGGCAGCGGCGATAAACAGCGCAGTGTCCCGCAATGCATCCAGGTTCAACACCGGCGAATGCGCCCGCCAGGCCGGGTCGCTCGACATGCCCCACATCTTCTTCGGATCAGCGCCATTCATCTTCAGCGCTTCACGCACGTAGGTGTCCCCCAGCATCCCGGTTGTGGCCGGGCACCCCGAGTAGGAGGCCGCGGCGGCAAAGCGCTCCGGCGCGATGGACGCGATGTTCAGCGCGGGCCCTCCGGACATGGAAATGCCGGCGATGGCGTCGTGGCCGGTGCCGTGGAAGTGCTCGTCGATAAGCGGCGGCAGCTCTTTGGTCAGGTATGTCAGCCACTTGTTTCGCCCTGTTGCTTTATCTTCGCGATACCAGTCAGCCTGCATCGAGGACACCGACCCAATCGGTGTAACCACGTTGACCAGCTTGTCCTGGAAAAACTCCTGGTAGTCCGAAGAATTACGCCACGACCATCCGTTCGCGGCACCGTCGGCCCCCATAAGAAGGTAAAAGGTCGGGCGCGGGGTGTCGTTGTCAGAACCGCCGGGAAGAATCACCTCGTTTTTCACTTCTTTGCCCATGGCGTGCGAATAGACGACGACCTCGTAGACGTCGTTTTCGATGTGCGTTAGGGACTTCAACTCGGCCGGACGCGCGTCCGGGTCTGGGAACGTATCGCTCAGCTGGTACGAACTGGATCCTCCGGATGAGCCGCCGACGCTGGAGCCTTCGTACATGGACGAGCCAAAAACTCCCCCGCCGAGCGTCGTGAGAAACAGTGCCGGCACCGCAAGCAACGGAATCGTGGAAAACAAGCTAGACGCCGCCATTGGGACGCTGAGCGCGTCGATCACGCTTGAGCCAGTTTGACGCGCTCTGCCACTTAGAAACGACGGCAACAACCACAACATAGACACAAGGTACCTGCCGGGAAGGCCCGAACGCGAAAACCTCCGACCTGGCGAACCAGATCGGAGGTTTTCTTCTTGTACCCCGTACGGGATTTGAACCCGTG
>NZ_KV789315.1:37515-81322 GCF_001807545.1 Corynebacterium sp. HMSC08F01
CGACGTCCTAGGCCGCTAGACGAACGGGGCATTAGGACACAGAACGTAATTGCTCTGCAGCTGGCCTACCAGGACTCGAACCTAGAATGACGGTACCAGAAACCGTAGTGTTGCCAATTACACCATAGGCCATTGTTTTTCAGTCCTGACCTGCGCTTTCCGTTTCCGTTCCGCGCTGTCTGCCTGAACAACATGGAGTACTATAACCATGAATCGCTATGTGTACCAAATCCGCAGGCCACCGCATAGAAACGCGGTGGCCTAAACGTACGAAAACAACAGCGTTGTAGTTCCTACTCCGTAGCGCTCCTACTCTGCAGCCTGGTACGGCGTAACGGCGCGGGCAGCTTTGAGACGCTTCAGCGTGGACTCACGGCCAAGCAGGTCCATGGACTCGAACAGCGGCGGGGACACCGCGGCACCAGTGGTGCCCACGCGCAGGGCGCCGAATGCGACACGCGGCTTGAGCTCGAGGTCCTCGATCAGCGCCTTGTTCAGCGCTGCTTCGATGTTCTCGGTGGTCCACTCCCCCTCACCGATCGCCTCAAGCGCTGCAATACCGGCATCCAAAGGCTCGACGGCGGTGTCTTTGAGGTTCTTCTTTGCACTCTTCTCGTCCAGCACCAAGTCATCGTCCGCGATGACAAGGAACTTCAGCAGGTCGTACGCATCGGAGAGCACCTTGATACGGGTCTGCACGAGATCCGCCGCAATGGTGAACTTGTCTTCCGGGTAATCCGCTGGGAAGTCGGTGTACTCGGTGAAGTACTCGCGCAGGCGGTTTCGGAAGTCTTCCGGCTCAAGCAGGCGAATGTGGTCGGCGTTGATTGCTTCAAGCTTCTTCTGGTCGAAGCGGGCCGGGTTACCCAGCACGTCCGAGACGTCGAAGGCCTTGACAAACTCGTCGACAGAGAAGATGTCCTGATCCGCAGAAAGCGACCAGCCCAGCAGCGCGAGGTAGTTGATCATGCCCTCCGGGATGATGCCGTTGTCGCGGTGGTTAAACAGGTTGGATTCCGGGTCACGCTTGGAAAGCTTCTTGTTGCCCTGGCCCATCACGAACGGCAGGTGGCCGAACTCGGGGGTGAAATCCGTAATACCGATACGCTTCAGCGCCTCGTAAAGCGCGAGCTGACGTGGCGTGGAGGACAGCAGGTCCTCACCGCGCAGGACGTGGGTAATACCCATGAGCGCGTCGTCAACAGGATTGACCAGCGTGTACAGCGGCGCACCGTTAGAGCGGGCGACAACGTAGTCTGGCTGGGTTTCGGACTTGAAGGTGACCTCACCGCGCACAAGGTCGTTCCAGGTCCAATCCTGGTCCGGCATGCGAAGGCGCCAGACCGGCTTGCGGCCTTCGGCCTCAAAAGCATCGATCTGTTCCTGAGTGAGGTCACGGTCAAAGTTGTCGTAGCCCAGCTGCGGGTCGCGGCCTGCGGCCTTGTGACGCTCCTGGACCTCTTCGTTGGTGGAGTACGCCGGGTAGACCTCGCCGGCCTCGATGAGCTTGTTCAGCACATCGGCGTAGATGTCAGAGCGCTGCGACTGACGGTACGGCTCGTGCGGGCCACCGACGTTGATACCTTCATCCCAGCCAAGGCCGAGCCACTCGAGCGACTCAATAATCGCCTGGTAGCTCTCCTCGGAGTCACGGGCGGCATCCGTGTCCTCGATACGGAACACGAACTTGCCTCCGGAGTGCTTGGCTTGCGCCCAGTTGAACAGGGCGGTGCGGACCATGCCCACGTGTGGGGTTCCGGTCGGCGACGGGCAGAAGCGAACGCGCATATTGGGGTTTTCAGTCATGGGGCAATCGTAGCGCGCCATATGCATTGCGCTTGTCGACGCCCAACCACCCCCGGCGCTCACCGCCCAGGATCCAGCAACATATCGCGTTACTTCGGGTTGCGCATGAGGAAGCGCCACATTTCGTCTGCTGCAGACGGCGAGTACCACCAGAAGTGGTTCGAGCCATGCACCTTGATCACTTCCACACCCTTGCGGCAGTTTCGCGACGACACCCGAGTCGCATTGTTGCCTGCCGGGCGCGAATCGACTCCCCCGAAGCACCCGTTGCGGCGCTCGTAGGATTTAAACAGCTCCGGCACCGGCAGCACTTGCTGACCTCGTCGAGTAGTGCCGTGGTACGGGGTGAGTGTGTCGTTGGTGCCGTGAATGGCCATGAACGCGACCGGCAGGTTCTGGCAGCCACGGTTCACCGGGGCGTAGTACGCGCCGGACACGCCAGCAACGCCAGCAAACAAGTCCGCCATGTGGCAGGCGGAGACTGCGGCCATGCCGCCACCGGTGGACATGCCGGTGGCGTAGATCCGGCGTCGATCGATGTTGTAGTAGCGCTGGACGTCGTTGATCATTGCGCGGACAAAGGCGATGTCTTGGCCTGGACGTGTCGCTGCGGTTGCGGATCCCTCCCACGATGCTCCGATCGCGCGCGGGTAAACGATGATCGCGTCGCGGCCGACAGATGATTCACGCAGGCGTGAATAGTTACGAAAATTCTCCGTGGAATCCTGATATGCGGAGTACCCCACCATCACCGGGGTGGGACGTGCAGGGTTGTACCCTCGCGGCACCCAGACGAGGTAGCTTCGTCCCGCTACACGGACCTCGCCGTTGGCCCCGTTCGCCACCGGCGCCGGCGCTTGGGGCGCCCACGCACCGGGGAGATTCGGCGCGGGAATTTGCGGGGCGGGAACTGGGTTGATCGGCAACGATGAGCCTTGCGGCAGGGAGTCGTTGGCCATCTGGACAAACTTGTTCCACTCAGCATTTGCCTGGTTGACCGCGTTTGTAACTGCCTGATTCGCCTGCGAAGACAAGTCTTGCGCCTGTGCAGGGACAGGAGTGACCACCCCAGCGGCGATCATGAGCGTTGCCACGCTTCCTGCCAGTGCTTTACGGATCCGCCCAACCCGTTTCGCACCAACTGCCACATTGTTACCATTTTTCACACAGGCAACAATAAACCTGGGGTATATCCGAAGCAACTGATCCGACGAGGCGTCTTCGAGCGTAGCCAGTTAGAGTGTTTCCCCATGTCCGTCAACCCGCTTGCCGGCCCTCCATCCGGCCGCCCCGACACTGCGCCCGATTTTCTCCTTTCGCGCGCAGAAGGATCGGTCCGCACTCAAGGCGCCACCCGCACGTTTAGCGACGCCTGGGAAGCGAACAACGCGCTAGAGCGCGGCGAGGTGGAAATGGTTGTAGGTGCGCTCCCCTTTGACCAGGACTGCCCAGCGGCGCTCACTGTGCCAGAGCACATCATTCGGGAGCCAGGCCCGCTAGAGCCGCACCCGTATTACCGGATTGGCGCA
Organism: Corynebacterium sp. HMSC08F01; assembly: GCF_001807545.1. Lineage (NCBI taxonomy): Bacteria > Bacillati > Actinomycetota > Actinomycetes > Mycobacteriales > Corynebacteriaceae > Corynebacterium > Corynebacterium sp. HMSC08F01. Next base: position 40,851 of record NZ_KV789315.1, read on the forward strand.
GGTTCTCGCCTTCACGCAACGCTTATCGACGTCGACCCTTCCCCCGAGGAACATCTTCGACGCGTTGAGGCCGCAGTGGGTACTATCCGCAACTCCCTGTTGGACAAGGTTGTGCTTGCCCGTGCGGTAGACATCGCCTTCGACCCGCCCGTTGATCCACGCCTCGTCGCGGCCAGGCTGATCGATCTGTCCTACACGCACGACGGTTTCATCGCGGACCTCACCCCATCTGGCCGCACGGGACATTTCCTAGTCGGCTCCTCCCCCGAAGTCCTGGTGCGCCGCCGTGGCAACAAGGTGACCTCCTATCCCCTTGCAGGTTCGGCAGCACGTGTACCGCACGATCCGGCGGCGGACCGCGCCGCAGCGGAGGCACTGGCGTCGTCGCAAAAGGATTTCGACGAACACCGCTTCGTTGTCGAGCACATCCGCGAGGTCCTCGAGCCACTTTGCTCTGACCTGCAGATTTCAGAGCGCCCAATCCTAGAAAAGACCAGCGAGATGTGGCACCTTGCCACACCGATTAGCGGCACGTTGAAGGAACCGGCACCAACAGCGCTGGATCTGGCAATGCGTCTCTACCCCACCCCTGCTGTGTGCGGCACCCCACCCGCCGCCGCAGAAGCCCTGATTACCACCGCCGAATCGGATCGCGGTTTCTACGCCGGCGCGGTCGGATATACCGATGCCGCAGGTGATGGCGAATACATGGTTGCCATCCGTTGTGCGGAGGTCAACGGCGACGGCACACACGCCCGCGCCTGGGCCGGTGGCGGGCTCACCGCAGACTCCGACCCACAGGCCGAACTCGACGAGACTTCAGCCAAACTGCGCACGATCATGCGCGCGCTGGGCCTGTAAACACGGCCCAAAAGCGAGCCTGCGTTCTAGGCGCGCTCGACGGGGTTGCCCAGTTTGCCGATACCTGGGATCTCAACCTCGATGTAGTCGCCCGGAACCATCTCTGCGGTACCCGCCGGCGAACCGGTTGCAATGACATCGCCCGGCAGCAGAGTAAAGGACTGGGAGACCCACTCCACCATCTCTCCAACCGACTTGATCATCTGGTTCGAGTTGGAGTCCTGCTTGGTCTCCGTTTTACCGTCGTGGGTGTGGTGCGCCTTGATCGGCAGGTTGGCAAAGTCGAACTTATCCAGGTCCGTCTCAATCCAAGGACCGAGCGGACCGAAGGTGTCCATGCCCTTGGCGCGCGCCCACTGACCGTCCGCGAACTGGAGGTCACGCGAGGAGACATCGTTGATGATGGTCACGCCACGGATCACAGACTTCCAGTCCTCAGCCTTGACGTTTTTGCATGGAACGCCAACGACGAGCGCCAGCTCGCCCTCAAACTCGACGCCTGTGGCGAACTCCGGGATCTTAATAGCGGCACCAGGGCCAATCACGGCGGTCGACGGCTTGATAAAGATTGTCGGCGGCAGGTGCTCGGCGGATTGCTTGAACACCTCAGCTACGTGGTCCGCGTAGTTGCGTCCCACAGCGACGATCTTCGACGGTAGCGTCGGTGCAAGCAACCTCACCTGGTCAAGGTCGTATTCTTTGCCGGTGTACTCCGGCGCACTAAACGGCGTGCCCTTGATCGCCTTTGCGGTCGTTCCCGCATCGTCGATAACGGCGAACGTCATTCCTTCAGGTGTTGCAATTCGTCCAAAACGCATGTGATCGAGCATACAACCCCACTGTCATTGTGGCGCATTTGGGATTCACTGACGTCTACTGCGCGCTCAGCGCCAGGTACAACTCCGCGCACGCGATCGCGTCGGTAAGCGCGTTGTGGTTCGCGTAGTCGGGCAAATTGTAGCGCTGTCGCACGCGCGCAAGCCTGAGGTCCTCGCCGCGCGGATACGTACCCATGCGCTCCATGTGTCGCCGCTCCATCGCGAAGGTATCCACTACCTCGCTCTCGCGCAGGCCCCATCGCTTGCCCTTGACATCTTTTTGCAGCTTTGCGACGAAACCTAGCTCCATCTGCGCAAAATGGGCCAACAACTTGCGTCCTTCAAGGGCACGATCAAACGCGTCGAGTACTTCGGCAGCGACGACGCCTTTGTTCGCAATATCATCGTCAGTCACCCCGTGAAGCGTCACAGTATCGCCAACTTGGGCACCTGCGAGAACGAAGTACTGTGCCTGTGATAGATCGATCACACGGCCGTCGACGGGAACCCAACCGATGGAGACCATCTCATGCTTCTCCGGCTTGAGTCCGGTGGTTTCGACGTCGACGGCCAGCAGGGCGTCGTCGTTAAGCACCCGCGCTTTCGGTCGAAAGAACATCTCACACCGCCCGCGTCGGGTACTTCGATGCCAGCGCGTTCTGCAGCGACTTGATCACACCGAACGCATCGCGCAACGCGGCCCGATCCAGGGATTGCAACTGCTTCGGATCAATGCGGTAGTTCGGCTCCTCCCCGGCGCGCACCTGCTGCGACTGGTGTTTCATGACAAGGTCCGAAAGGTACTCGTAAGCGTCTGCCAGATCCGACGCTCCCTTCGTCGATACCGCCTCGCCGGCAGAGGCACGCAGGCGTGTAGGCGTATCCACCGCACTGACACCGGCCACGATGGAGTACAACCGAGCCATCTGCACCACAGCGGCAGTACCACCGCGTTTGATGTCTAGCGTGTTCGCATACTCGCCGTCGCGCTCAAGCACGAAGCCACGGAAAAAGCCCACTGGAGGCTCTCGGAACGTAGCCAGAGCTGCCAAGTGTGTATGTAGACGGCGCGACCCGCGCGCCGACGACAACGCCGCCTCATGCACCTCATCAGCCAGCGAGCGCCACCCCTCGCCTGAGCCGAAGATCGCGCGGAAATCGAAAAATACCTGCGCGTGCAGCAACGCGTTCGGATCAGGTGCAGTGACCCAAGTGTGGAACATGCGCGACCACTGCGACTGCGTCATGCGCCACTTTGGGTTCGACGCCATCATCTCCCCCGGGCATAACGCCTGACCGGCATGCGCGAGACCCTCGCAGACAAACTGTGTCAGCGCGGCGAAGTACTCCCCATGGGGTTCTTCGTCGTAACTGTCCGCGAGGACCAACGCGTTGTCTTGGTCGGAGGCTGGCCCCATCTCCGCGCGAGCCTGACTGCCTACCGCGACAAAGGCGTACGGCACCGGTGCTGGCCCCAGCTGCTCCTCCGCTAGCTCTCCCAGGCGGCGAGCGATGGAATCCGCAATCGATGTCAGCAGGCGCTGTGTCTCAGCAGCGGACGCGCCTCGCTCAAAGAACCGCACAGCCACGTTTGCCGCCGCGTCATAGGCTCCCTCAAGTTCCTCATACGTACTCTGCTGCACATCTGCTGCCAAGTAGATCGGGTCTGCTTGCAGCAGGCGCATGATGTCGAATGAGGTCAGCACACCGCACACACCTCCGGCGCCTTCAACCGGCAGGTGGTGGATCCCCAACTCGCTCATCGCGAGCATCGCCTCGAACACCAACGCTGTTTCCGGGATGGTGCGCACTGGTGAGGACATCACATGTGCAATAGGCCGTGACGGGTCCACTTGCGCTGCGACAACGCGAGAACGCATGTCCTTGTCTGTGAGGATGCCGATCTGCTCACCTCCGACGACGACGAGGCAACTCGCATCGTGCTCGTTCATCACACCGGCAGCGTGCGCGATTGATGCAGTTGCGTCACAGGTGACGGCAGGGCGGCCGTCGACAATATGCGCAATGGGCGTACGCAGCACACTCGCCGTCCCCCCATCACGCACCTCCTCCGCTGCTACTTTGAGACGACGAGACGCCGACTCAAAGAACCTGTGCAGCTCAGGATGCGCATCAAGCAGGCCTGTGAACACCTCGCGCGGCAGCATGAGCAACACGCTGTCTTCCACCGCTTCCATCACATACTGCGATTCCCGCGGACCTACCAGCGTGGAGTAGCCGAAGTTCAGGCCTGTATCGCGACGGTCCAGCAGCAAGTTGTCATCGCTGACGATGTCAATCGCACCCGAGCGAATGATGTACAGCGTGTCGTTGGGCTGGCCGAGATCCACAACGACTTGACCGCGGCGCACATAGGTGATCCCCATCTGTGCGGGCAGGGCCCGGATCTTCTCTTCAGGGAGGCTTGAAAACGGCTCGTGCTGGGCCAGGAAGCCGTAGACCTCGTCCAATTCCACGCTCATGCCCGAAGCCTAGCGTGAGCACGACCCCCACACGGCGAATTTTTGGAAAACTACTGGTAGCTCACAAACCACGGGCGAGGATTCACGTCGGCATAGGTCTGCTCCGGAGTAAACATGGGAGAATCCTCGTCGATAAAGTTCTTCCACGCCATGAAGTAATTCGGGTCCAACCCCTGACGCAGGATGTTCCACGTGTCGAACTTCTGCTCCGGCAGCCCATGACCGTCCGCGTGAAGGATCCATGCCAGTTCCGGCTGCCCGGTGACAATGTTTTCGCGGTCCGGGTACATTCCAACCTGGAACTGGTGCAGAATCAATGCCTTCTGTGGCAGGTTGTTGTCGCGGACAAGCGCTGCAAGCCAGTCGGCGACCTCATTGATTTCGGCTGCGGTTGCGCTACCGATACGCGAAAGCGGCTGCTCACCAGGGTTTAGCTTCCATTCCGCATCAAGTGCCAAGCCAACGTTCGGCTGCTTGAGCAGCTCCTCGTAGATCTTCGCCTGCTCCAAGAAGTTGCCTTGGCCCGGCTGCAGGTCGATTACGGCGTAACCACCTGCGTCCACGATGGCATCCACATACGGGGCGATATCTTCCATCGGCGTCTCGTTGGAGTAGTTACCGTCATCGCCCGGGAATTCCGATGCCACCGACGCAATGACCTCGAAGGCAGGAATGATCGGCTGATCCTCCAGCGGCTCGTACCAGGAGGCGTATTGCTTCGCCAGTTCAACTGCTGCGGCAGGGTCCTGCTCCCCCATCACTCCGAGCTCTGGGCCGTACGGATGGCCGTAGAGCGCAATCATGCGCCGGCCTGGGAACACCAGTCCGCCGCCACCAGGCAGTTCACCATTGGCGGCGAGTACTGCACGCGCACGGAAGTTCTCGTTCGAGCCCCACTGGCGGCCAAGCGCGAGCACGTCCTGTTCCATAACATCGCGCATGCTTTGCGACGACGCCCGCGGGTCCGCAGCCGCCAACACCTGCACATCCGCACCTGCTGCGCGAGCTGTGGCCACCGACGCACGCGAGGAGACCGCCGTGGCAAACACTGGCGGCATCTGCAAGCCACGCGGGTTCTTTGCCTCGAGTGCCGCAATCGCCGCCACATCTTCTTCGGCACGCTCGGCTACGACCGGTTCAGTCGCTGCTACCGCGTCGTCATCGCCCGGAACCTCAATTACCCGGGACGCGCCAAGGCGTTCAACCTCAGCATCAATCGCGGCGTCGGTGCCATCGAGGCGCACCAGAAGCGGCGCACCTAGTTCCACTGCAATCGCGGCAGCCCGAAGCTGCTGATCGCGATCCTTCGCGGAGACCACCACCGTGTCCGACGACTCGAAGAAGCGCTGCGAGACTTCCACACCCGTGCCGTCGGCGTCCTGAACCACCTCGTCACCATCGGTGGCAAGGGCGTTCTTGGCGCCAGCATCGGACTGAGAGCCCCCACCGAGTCCTCCGTCGCCTGCGCCGCAGCCAGTCAGGGCAAGCGCAGAAGCACAGAAAATGGCAAGGGACGCACGTGTGATCTTCCGGGAAGAAACCATGCGCTCGACCCTACGCGACGGCGTCGACGATGCGCTCACCTACCTCGGTGGTACGCACCGGCGTGTCTCCACGTTGGGTCACGTCGCGCTCGACTGCTTCTTCGATGCGGGCGGCGTTGGTGTCGTCGCCAAGGAAGCGCAGCATCATCGCCACAGACAGAATCATTGCCGTGGGATCAGCAATCCCCTGGCCCGCGATATCCGGTGCAGAGCCGTGCACCGGTTCGAACATGGATGGGAACTCACGAGCAGCATTGATGTTGCCGGAGCACGCCAGCCCCACACCGCCCGCAACCGCACCTGCCAGGTCAGTCAGGATGTCGCCGAAAAGGTTGTCGGTGACAATCACGTCGTAGCGCGACGGGTCCTGCACCATGTAAATCGTTGCAGCATCGATGTGGTTGTAGTCCACCTCGACCTCCGGGAACTCCTGCGACAACTCGTCGACCACGCGCTGCCACAAGCCACCTGCGTTGACCAGCACGTTGGTCTTGTGCACGAGCGTGACCTTCTTGCGGCGCGTCATTGCCAACTCAAACGCGTACCGAGCAACACGCTCAGCGCCGAAATACGTGTTCTGAGAAACCTCGGAAGCAACTTCGTGCGGGGTGCCCTGACGCAAGGTACCGCCGTTACCAGCATAGAGCCCCTCGGTACCTTCACGGACCACAACAAAGTCGATCTCACCAGGGTTTGCGAGCGGGCTCGTCGACGATGGGTAGAGCTTCGACGGCCGCAGATTAACGTAATGGTCCAACTTGAAACGCAGCGGCAGCAGCAGGCCGCGCTCGAGCACACCCGCAGGCACGCGCGCCGGGTCGCCGATCGCGCCGAGCAGAATCGCATCGTGTTCGGCGAGGCTTTCCAAGTCCTCGTCCGTCAGCAGCTCGCCGTTGCGCAGGTAGCGGCGCGCTCCGAGGTCATATTCGGTGGTCTCGACGTCATCGCGCACAGCATTGAGGACCTTGAGCCCCTCCGCCATAACTTCTTGGCCGATACCGTCGCCAGCAATCACCGCGATTTTCATATTCTGGGACACCTTTCTCACTGTGTAGATTCTGGCGCCCACATTAGCACTCCTTAGCGCTTGGGTTTAACGATTCCGCTCCGACTGACGGATACGAAACGCCAACTCCTCACTCGAGCCGAATTGCGCCCCCAGCGCAATAAGCGACTTATCAGAAAGCCCCGCCATGGCGAACAACGTCGCTTCCGCTTTCCGCGGATCCGGCAGCGGCACGATCTCCACCGCGGCACCGTAACTCCTCGCATTCGCAATCGCGGGTATCGACGACTGCCACGTGGCCACCACCTTCGGCGACATATGCGCATCCCGGCGCGATTGGACGGGAAACGGTTGCGCTTGGGCGCCGGGTTTAGCCACGGGATCTGCCCAGGTAGCACGTAGCCAAGTGGGATCGTTACCGTTGAGTTCGGCGACTGCGCGGGCACTGTCAGCAGGGTCATCGATAGTGCGTTCAACGAAGCGCAGCGAAGTCATCTCGCCGAGCGCGCGCATCCCGCCGGGGTCGCGTCGGATACGTACTGCACCAGATGCGGGAGCCATAGCGACATCACCGACAGTTAAGACGGTCACCGTGTGCATGTCGGCGATCATGGAGACGTATTCGGCGTGGCGTGCTCCGTCGTAGACCATCATCGGGGCATGTGCGGTCACTGCGATGGAGGCTGCGCGAAGTTGCGCCTCCGGGGTGTCGTCGGAAAGCACGAGCGTTTCGGAGCGCGGGAAGAACAACTTCGCGGTTTCCATGCCAAGTGGGTCGTCGAGCACCACCGGGTGAGGCTCAAACGTTTTGGAGACATGCCCTGCGACGTTGACGCTACGGGCGCGATCGTAAGGGCCAAGTTGGACATCCGGAGTGCATGCGGCGAGCAGTACGCCCGCCGATAGCACGGCAAGCGATGCGTACCCGGAATGCTTCACCGGTCCTCCTTCGTGTCTCTCCCCTGTGCTGTTCCTATTCTGCGTCGTCGCACAATCCTTCGTCGCTGAGAACGTTGCGGTCCATCGCGTATTCAATCATGCCGATGAACCGTTCACGACGGTCAGCGATAAATCGCTCCCAGTTAGATGTCAGCAGTGCTTCTGGGTCGACTTCGTGGCTTTCGAGCAGGGCGTCAAAGTCATCGTCGTCAAGCAGCGACTTGGACTGCAGCCTGGGCAGGTAGCGTTTCGGCTCGTTTTGCTCAATGACGACCTCGGTACGACGGCCCATCGGCGTGCGGTTGAGCACGCTGTCGGCCAGCTGCTCGTCGACACCGAATTCGCGCAGGTACTCCCACGGGAAGATCTGGCCGAAGCGAGGTTTCAGTTCGGCCACTGTGGATTTGTCGAAGTGCTCTCCAGTGCGCCAGTCACGCGCGCCGCGTGCCATCAGTAACGAATACAGCCCACGGTAGATCCCACTGTCCGCGGTTGCGGTATAGAGACGGGATTCGTGGAAACGTGCATCGGCGACCGTACGTGGCTCGGCGTCGGTCTCTCCGCAGACCCACGGGATGACTTCAGAGACGTCTACGCCGATGCGGATTGTCGGCGCGTGCGCGGCATAAAGCTCACCGAACACGCCGCACCAGAACCAACGGTTGAGCCTGTCACCGACTTCCTTCTTTCCTGCAAGTTCGGGACGTTCGGCCAGGCGCGCAAGCATAACCGCGAGCGGGATGAGTTGCGCAGGGTAAGGGACTTGATCCGCAGCGACGATACGTCGCTCCTGCAGGAACTGGGCGACCGCAACGAACCCGCGGGCCATCTCATCGGCATGTGCACGGTAATCCTCGATCGTGATGTTGAGGATGTCACCACGGTGGCCCAAAGCAGGCCCCTGCCGACTGGTCAGCAACAGTGACAGTGCACGCAGGAATTCCACACGGCCGATGCCCTTGAGCACGTCATAGCAATCAAACTGGGCTGCGAGTTCTTCCCAGTGGCTAGCCAAGTCGAACGTCGGGTCTTGGGTTGCATATGTCGCGGTAAGGAGCTCGAACACATCCATCTGCACACCTGCCGAGTTAGCAAACGCAAAGATCTGCCCCACTCCCTCTTGTGCAGTATCGCGGTCCAGGCGGATCATCGGAATGTCGTACGCAGGCAGCTCACGCATCACCGCATTGATAAACCGCTTCACGGCAGTACGCACCTCGTCGTGTTGTGCATGTGCCGCCATATCGACGAGGAGATCGTTGCCCTCTTTCCAGAGCAACATCGAAACCGGCATCACAGCGTGCTCGATCATGTCATCGCGATTTCGGATGCCACCTGGAATGTCCGGCCCAAAGTGGGATCGGACATTCCCTTCCCCATCGACAGCAAACACGGCTTCCACCGGCATCGGCGTGTGTGCCACCGCCGCTCGTACGTCCACCATGAACTTCCGGGAAATCGGTCGCCCAAGATAGTCCACCGTGCTCACCTCCCCATCACCCTTAAATGCGTGAAAGAGCGACGTGAGGCGCTGTTGGCCGTCGAGAAGCAACAGGCCCGGTTCCACTCCAGCAACATTCACCCCCTCAAGCGGGCGTGGTTTAAAACGCTGCTCCGCGTTGCGAGTATCGAGCGCGAGGAAAGAACCGACCGGGTAGCCACGCAGCACGGAGGTGACCAACGTGCGCACCCGATCCACGTCCCACAGGTATGAGCGCTGAAAATCAGGCAGCTGCAGCTCGCCGCGCTCAGCGCGGGAAAATAGATCCTTGAGCGAATAGCTCGGCGTAGTAAAGCCCATATGCCTTAGCGTAGGACAGAATCAGCACACCGTCTCGTGCTCGATGTGCTCTGGCAGCTCAATTTGCACTGTCGCATGCTCCACACCCAGCCGGTGCAACTCCGCCTGAACCCGATCCAGCAACTGATCGCGGTCTTCTCCTTCCGCCGCCACAATGTGAACCGTTGCAATCACCGACACCCCGTCAAGCGACCACAAGTGCAGGTCATGCAAATCCCTCACCCCAGGCAGTGCACGTAACTCAGCCTCGACTTCCTCGGCGTCAAACCCTTCGGGCACACGCTCCAGCATCACACCCACCGACTCCGCCATGAGTTTCCACGCACGAGGAACAATCAGGCCCGCGATCAGCAACGACGCAATGGGGTCAGCCGCAGTAAAGCCGGTCAACGCGACAATTGCGCCGGCCCCCAGCACGGCGATAGACCCGAACATATCCACCAACACGTGGAGGTATGCACCGCGTACGTTGATCGACTCCTTTTGCTGGGAGTACAAAATCCACGCCGACAACGCGTTCGCCGCAAGGCCGATCGCGGCGATGATCATCATCGGACCCGTATCAATCGGGGCTGGATCCCGCAGCCTGCGCAAGGCCTCGATTGCAATCCAGACGGAGACTGCCAGCACTGTCGCGGCATTAATCATCGCCGCGAGCACCTCGACACGGCGGTAGCCGTAGGTCGCGTATGACGTGGCTGCACGCTTACCGACGAGCACCGCCGCCATCGCAATGATCAGCCCGGCCGCGTCCGACAACATGTGCATCGCATCCGCAAGCAGCGCGACCGATCCCGAAATCACACCTCCGACCAACTCCGCAACAAAGACCGTTGCGGTAACGGCAAGTGCAGCGCCGATCGCTTTCGTCGGCGCGTCAACACGTGCGCCATGAGCATGATCATGATGAGCGTGATCTGAATGGTTGTGCATAACGACAACCATAGGAACACCAACACGTTAATGACAATTTATTGAAAATCGCTGCCGGAATGCTTTCCACAGCGCTCACGAGGAGAAACGAATCATTCGCGCCTCCCCGTGGCGAAATCCCGCCGAGCCAAATCGTCATACTTTGTTACAGTGGGCGACCGTTCGCATATCCGAGCACGTCACGGGCGGTTCACCATGAATCCGCCCCGAGCGGCGCGGATAAGTAATAACGAAAGGAATTAGCAAATGACCACCCCGAACCCGAATCAAAACCCGAACGACCCGACCGAGGATGTTCGCGTCGAGCGCACTACCCCTGAGGCTTCGACCACCGCACCGGCGCGTCCGGCTGCTGGCTCCACTGCAGTGACTGACGACGATAACGGTGGCGGCGGATGGTGGAAGTGGCTCCTGGGCATTCTGGCAGCACTCCTGCTTTTGGCCTTGCTGTGGAACCTGTTTACCGGCGACGACACCGAGGGCGACGCCACCGTAGACACCTCCACCACGACTGCAGCCACCGAGGTTGTTAACGAGACCACCACGGTCGAAGACGGCACCGTTACCGAAACCGCACCGGCCGAGGACGCCGCTGGGGACGCCAACACTGACGCCAACGAGGCCGACGCTACCGCGACCGAGACGACAAACGTCGTCGAGGAGGTCATCGACTCCATCGCACCGGAAGGCGCCCAGGAGGAGGCTCCGGCTGACGCACCGGCCACCAACTAATTATTCGGCGCGATCCGACTACCCCGCACCCACTCTCCGGGCGCGGGGTTTGCTCTGCCGTGCGGGCTTGTGCGGGAGAAGCACGACAAAGCCCTCGAATCACATTGATCCGAGGGCTACGTTTACCTGCCGAATTAGCGGGCAGTGTCGGTAAGCGGGTTCTTCACCCAGCTCATCATGTCGCGAAGCTCTGCACCGGTCTTCTCAATCGGGTGCTGTGCAACCTTGTCGCGCAGACCCTCGAGCTCCTTGTTGCCACCCTCAACGTTGGCGACGAGGCGCTTGGTAAAGGTGCCGTCCTGGATATCCTTCAGGATGTCGCGCATACGATCCTTCGCCGAGGCGTCGATGACACGCGAACCAGAGAGGTAACCGCCAAACTCTGCCGTGTCAGACACGGAGTAGTTCATGTTGGCAATGCCGCCTTCGTAGATCAGGTCGACGATCAGCTTCATCTCGTGGAGGCACTCGAAATACGCCATCTCCGGCTCGTAGCCAGCCTCGACCAAGACGTCGAAGCCGGTCATGATCAGGTCCTCGAGGCCACCACAGAGCACTGCCTGCTCACCGAACAGGTCGGTGACAGTCTCGGCCTCGAAGGTGGTCGGGATAACGCCAGCGCGTGCGCCACCGATTGCGGCAGCGTAGGACAGCGCAAGCTCACGGCCGTTGCCCTGCGGATCCTGCTCCACGGCGATCAGGCAAGGCACACCCTTGCCGTCGGCGAAGGTGCGACGCACCAGGTGGCCCGGACCCTTCGGGGCAACCATGCCGACGGTGATGTTGTCTGCCGGCTTGATCAGGCCGAAATGGATGTTCAGACCATGCCCGAAGAACAGGGCGTCGCCGTCCTTCAGGTTCGGCTCGATGTCCTCTTCGAAGATCTTGGCCTGGGAGGTATCCGGGGCGAGCAGCATGATCACGTCAGCCCATGCAGCTGCCTCAGCATTCGTCTTCACATCAAAGCCGGCCTCGCGGGCCTTTTCTGCGGACTTGGAGCCGTCGCGAAGGCCAACAACCACCTCGACGCCGGACTCGCGCAGGTTCTGAGCGTGCGCGTGACCCTGGGAGCCGTAGCCGATGATTGCAACCTTCTTGCCCTGGATCAGGGACAGGTCTGCGTCTTGGTCGTAAAGCACTTCAATAGCCATAGTTCTCGCTTCTTTCTTCATTCTGTGAGACGGGCGTTTCACATTATGACACAGCCGCCTCAGTTTGTGGGTGTTTTTAGTCCAATGGAGCCAAAGTTTTAGCGCCACGCGTCAGCGCTACCGTGCCTGATCGGGCAAGCTCGCGGATACCGAACGTATCCATGACGTCCAAAAACGCCTTCAACTTCGGTGACTCACCGGTGGCCTCAATAACAACAGAGTCCACCGCAACATCGATCACGCGCGCTCGGAACAGGTTGGCAGCGTCCACCACCTGCGGACGTGTTTGATTGTCCGCGTTGACCTTGACCAGCAGCAGCTGGCGGCCGACCGTGGTGTCGTCGTCAAGCTGCTGCACCTTAAGCACCTGGATCAGCTTGTAGAGCTGTTTGACGATCTGCTCGACAGAACGCTCCGTTGCATCGACCACCACCGTCAACCGGTTCACGCCCTCTTTCGACGTCTTCGCCGAAACGAGCGAGACCAGGTTGTACCCGCGACGGGTAAACAGGGCGGTAACACGGGTGATAATTCCGTCAACGTCCTCAACCAGCACTGAAAGCGTGTGGCGAGTGATTGCATCTGGTTGTGTCATTGTTAGTTCCCTTCCTGCTCCGCCGCAGCGGTCTCGATGGCCTCGCTGATTGCCTGCGGCGACTCCGCAGCCGACTCCTCATCATCGAAGAACGGGCGCATTCCGCGCGCATACTCAATGTCACTATTCGACGAGCCCGCAGAGATCATCGGCCACACCTGCGCGTCCTCGCCCACGATGAACTCAATGACCACCGGGCGATCGTTGATCTCACGCGCACGTTGGATCGTCGGCAGCACGTCTTCTTCCTTCGACACCCGGAACGCAACCGCGCCGAGCGCCTCCGACAACTGCACAAAGTCCGGAACGTAGGTTTCCCCACCCAACTTCGTGTGAGAGTAATTGCCGTCGTAGAACAGCGTCTGCCACTGACGCACCATGCCCAGGTTGCCGTTATTAATCAGCGCAACCTTGATCGGGAAGCCTTCGAGCGCAGCGGTGGTGATCTCCTGGTTGGTCATCTGGAAACAACCATCGCCGTCGATCGCCCACACCTCTGCATCCGGGTGCGCTGCCTTCGCACCGAGCGCAGCCGGAATGGAAAAGCCCATCGTGCCAGCACCACCAGAGTTGATCCAGTGGCGCGGCGTTTCAAAGTCCACAAACTGCGCAGACCACATCTGGTGCTGGCCCACACCAGAGCAGTAAATTGCGTCCGGCCCGGCGGCCTTGGACAGCGTCTCGATCACAAACTGCGGAGCGAGCGTGCCGTCCTCGTTCTTGTCATAACCGCGCGGGAAACGACGCTTCAGATCCTGCAGACGCTCAATCCACGGCTCAATCGACGGCGCCTTGGCCTTTCCGGATTCCTCAAAGTAATCGGTCAGTTCCGACAGCACACGCTTAGCATCGCCCACGATTGGAACGTCCACCGCGCGGATCTTGCCCACCTCTGCAGGGTCGATGTCAGCGTGAATGACCTTGGCGTGCGGCGCAAACGTATCGGTATCGCCGGTCACGCGGTCGTCGAAACGCGTGCCAACAGCGATGAGCAAGTCGGATTCCTGGAAGGAACCCACTGCCGGTACCGAACCGTGCATACCCGGCATACCCAGGTACAGCGGGTGCGACTGCGGGAACGCTCCGAGCGCCATCAAAGTCGTAGCCACAGGGATCCCGGTCGCCTCAACAAACTCGAGCAGCTGCTTGTTCGCATTCGCCTTCACAACACCGCCACCGATGTAAAGCACCGGACGCTTCGCCTGAGAAATCAGCTTCGCTGCCTGGGCAATCTGACGGTTGTGCGGCTTCGTGTTCGGCTTGTAGCCAGCCAAATCGATCTTCGGCGGCCACTTAAACTCAATCTCCGCGTTCTGCACATCCTTCGGGATGTCCACGAGCACTGGGCCTGGACGGCCGGTCGAGGCAATATGAAACGCCGCCGCAAGCGCGAACGGGATCTGCTCCGGGTCGGTCACCATGAAGTTGTGCTTTGTAATCGGCATCGTGATGCCGCGGATGTCCGCCTCCTGGAACGCATCGGTACCCAAAAGCGACGAGCCAACCTGGCCCGTGATCGCCACCATCGGCACCGAGTCCAGGTAAGCGTCCGCGATCGGTGTTACCAAGTTCGTCGCACCGGGACCAGACGTAGCAATGCAAACGCCGACCCTTCCCGAGGCCACCGCGTATCCCTCTGCTGCATGGCCCGCACCTTGCTCGTGGCGCACCAACACGTGGCGTAGTTTCGTTGCCCGATACAGGGCGTCGTAAAGCGGAAGCACCGCGCCACCCGGAAGGCCGAACACAATTTCCGTGCCAAGCTCCTCCAGGCTGCGAACGACCGCGTCCGCGCCTTTCATCCGCTCCGGTCCATTGCTCTCCGTCGACGGGGATGGTTGTGAACCTGCCACCGTTGCACTCCTTGTGTTCGAATTACCTAAAAATAAAAGCCCCCGGCGAGCGGTGTGCTCTCGAGGGCGCTTGTGTCTGCGGCGTGTAAAACGAACCCGCTACGGCAAGCGCCGCGTGGGTACAATAATTACAAGTCGCTGATTGATCACGTACATGACAATAGTGAGCCAGCCCACCCCTCACGCATTTTTATTCACAGAAATCACGCGTATCGACGACACCCCGGCGCATCCCGTTACTTCCCCCGGCATCAACATGACTAGCATGCCGGGGTATGACAGCCACACAGGGAACGTCCCCGACCACCCAAAAAGTGTTTAAACCAACCCGTGAGCACATCCTCGCCATCGTGCTCGCAACCGGCATCGCACTCATGGGCATCATGTGGGCGCCGAAATATCTCATTTGGCTCCTTCTTATCCCCATTGTGTGGCTCGCATGGGTACTCTGCTCCTCCACCACAGTGGATAACAAAGGAATTAAAACCCGTTACCTCGTTCGCAAAAATACCTTTCTTCCTTGGGAAGACCTGGCCGGCATCGCTTTCAAGGGAACTTCCGCACGCGTCGCTGCAAAAAACGGCACCGAGTATCCCCTGCCTGGCGTAACGTTCAACTCATTGCCTGCGCTCGCCGAGGCATCCGGAGGACGAATTACAGACGTCATTGCATCCGCCGAGCAAGCAGCAGACGGCAAGTACGAAATCATTGATAAAGACGGCGACCGCATCCTGCTTACCCGCGAGGAATACGATGCCTACCTCGCAGAACACCCCGATCTGCCGGGACCTCGCCCGTCCGCGAACGAACCTAAGGAGTAAACCGTGATCCCCCTTCGCTCACGTGTCACCACCGTTGGCCGCCAAGCAGCCGGAGCCCGTGCCCTGTGGCGCGCTACAGGCACCGGCGAGCACGAGTTTGGCAAACCCATCGTTGCCATCGTGAACTCCTACACGCAGTTCGTGCCTGGCCACGTTCACCTGAAACATGTTGGTGACATCGTGGCCGACGCTGTCCGCGCCGCAGGCGGCGTACCCAAGGAGTTCAACACCATCGCGGTCGACGACGGCATCGCCATGGGCCACTCCGGCATGCTGTACTCGTTGCCCTCGCGCGAGATCATCACCGACTCGGTGGAGTACA
Source organism: Corynebacterium sp. HMSC08F01 (assembly GCF_001807545.1). NCBI lineage: Bacteria > Bacillati > Actinomycetota > Actinomycetes > Mycobacteriales > Corynebacteriaceae > Corynebacterium > Corynebacterium sp. HMSC08F01. The sequence goes on from NZ_KV789315.1 coordinate 56,710, forward strand.
TGGTCAACGCCCACACCGTGGATGCCATGGTGTGTATCTCCAACTGCGACAAGATCACCCCAGGCATGCTCAACGCCGCAATGCGTCTGAACATCCCCGCCGTCTTCGTCTCCGGTGGCCCGATGGAGGCCGGCAAGGCGTTTTCTGTCGGCGGTGTGACTAAGCCGAAGTCCGATCTCATCGACGCCATCGCGCTTTCCGCTAACAACGACGTCAGCGACGACGAGCTCGACAGTATCGCCAACAACGCCTGCCCCACCTGTGGTTCCTGCTCCGGCATGTTCACCGCTAATTCCATGAACTGCCTCACCGAAGCACTTGGCTTGTCACTGCCGGGCAACGGCACCACCCTGGCAACCCACACCGCACGCCGCGAACTCTTCGAGCGCGCTGGCCAGACCATCATGGACCTTTGCGAGCGCTACTACGGCCAGGGCAACGAATCCGTCCTACCCCGCAACGTGGCCAACGTCCATGCATTCCGCAACGCCATGGCGCTCGACATGGCAATGGGTGGTTCCACCAACACCATCCTGCACATCCTGGCCGCAGCCCAAGAAGGTGAAATCGACTTCGACCTGGCAGATATCGACGATCTGTCACACAAGATCCCCTGCCTGTCCAAGGTTGCCCCGAACGGTGAGGCACACGTCGAGGATGTCCATCGCGCAGGTGGCATCCCAGCCATCCTGGGTGAGCTCCACCGCGCTGGATTGCTGCATGATGATGTGCATTCGATCACGTACTCGTCGCTAAGCCAATGGCTCGCAGACTGGGACATCCGCGGCGGAAGCGCTACCGAGGAAGCGCTCGAGCTCTTCCACGCCGCACCGGGCGGTGAGCGCACCACGAAGGCATTCTCACAAAGCGCGCGCTGGGAAAGCCTGGATACGGATGCGAAAAATGGCGTCATCCACGACGTCGAGCACCCGTTTACCTCCGACGGCGGCCTTGTCGTCTTGCGCGGCAACCTAGCCCCGGACGGCGCCATCCTGAAAACCGCAGGCGTCGAAGAAGGCTTATGGGAGTTCACCGGTCCAGCACGCGTCGTCGATTCGCAAGAGCAAGCTGTGTCCATGATCCTCAACCGCGAGGTGCTCGAAGGCGAGGTTGTGGTCATCCGCTACGAGGGCCCAGCAGGTGGACCGGGCATGCAGGAAATGCTCCACCCGACGTCATTCCTCAAAGGCGCTGGCCTGGGCAAGAAGTGCGCACTGATCACCGACGGTCGCTTCTCCGGAGGCACCTCCGGTCTGTCCATTGGCCACATCTCCCCCGAAGCTGCCGCAGGCGGCCTGATCGGCCTCATCGAAAACGGCGACACCATCGCCATCTCCGTGTCCAACCGCGAACTGAAGCTGGATGTGCCGGAAGCAGAGTTGGAAAAGCGCCGTGAAGCTATGGAAGCCTCCGACAACCCCTGGACACCGAACCGTGTCCGCGAGGTTTCGAAGGCTTTGCGTGCATACGCCAAGATGGCAACCAGCGCCGACAAGGGCGCCGTCCGCCAAGTGGACTAAACGCAGCGTGCGTGTGGTTTAGGCAAACGGGTTAATCCCGGTGCCGAACCACCACGCCGCACCTGCTGCGGCAAGACCCACAATGGCGCAGATCCAGGACGATGCCAGCGGACGCTTCGCCCAACCGCGCGAGGCGTCGATACCGTAGCGGCCTGGGCCTGTGAACTGCACTGCGAGAGACACTGCCAGCAGCATGACCGGCACCCACGTTTCCGGCGTCCAGGCGAAGACGTTGAAGCCGTCCGTCTGACCGTTGAATGCGTGCAGCGCCAAAAAGCCGGTGACGGCGATCGCCACAGCTGCCGCAATCGGTCCGAGCAGACCAAGGACCAAGAACACGCCGGCCGTGAGTTCGAGGGTGGGAACAACAACAGCCAGGCCGTTGCCGTACGGGTAGTTGGCGAATGCATTTTCTAGGCCGGCGATACCGTCGTTGCCGCCGAGTCGGAAGAACACTGCGACGGAATCAATAATCAGGTACGCGCCGAGGAACAGACGCAGCAGCAGCAAGCCGAAATCAGTCGTGCCACGGCGGGCGTCTTCCTCCTCTACTGCAACCGGTGCCGGATCCACCGCAACCGGCTCGACCGGCTCCTCCGCATAGGTTGCGGGGGCTGCCGGTGCGATGGTTTCAGATTCACGGATGAACGCGGATGTCACCGGTGCCGGGTCGGATGAGTATGCAGACGCCGAGGGGACCGCAGTAGAGCCTGCGGACGGCGCAGAGGCTTGTGCTGCCTTATCGGCACTCAGGCGCACCTCGTCGCCCGTCTGGGAAGTCTGCGGAAAAATCTCCGTCGCAGCATCCCCCTTGTATTCTGGCACGTCAGCGACGTTTTCCAGGTTGTTCAGATCGTCGGGTGTGAGATCGCGTGGATTTTTAGCCATGGCCTACAACTTAGGCGAAAACTTCGCTGTGATTTGTCAACTCGCCGGGGTGCGCTGCACCGATGTCAACAAACCTAGTTAGCCAAGCCCGTGTAATGGTGTTACCCTGCTACGCGCTCTAAATCTTTTACGCAAATTTATATAAGGATTGTTTATCGATGAGTAAAACGCTCAAAGTCGCCCTCGCGCTCGTGGGCCTGACTGTCGGCGCTGGTTTTGCCTCCGGGCAGGAAGTCATCCAATACTTCCTTGCCTTTGGCTACAAGGGCATCATCGGCGCCGCCATCGCAGGTGCCGCGATCGCAATTTTCAGTGGTTGGGTCTACCAGCTCGGTTCCTACTACATGGCCGATGACCACAGTGCCGTGTTCAAGAGTGTCTCGCGTCCGTGGATTGCTAAATACATGGACATCACCACCGTGTTCACGCTGTTCTGCATCGGCTTCGTCATGGTCGCCGGTGCTGGCGCGAACCTCGAGCAACAATTCGGCCTGCCAACTTGGGCCGGATCGACCATCATGGTTGTGCTGCTGCTCCTGTCCGGTCTTCTTGACATCGACAGGCTCACGAACGTTTTCTCCTTCATCACGCCGCTGCTGATCATCTGCCTGCTCGCCGCGTTTGTGATCACACTGACGAACATCCCGTCCGACTTCGGATACATCAACGAGATTGCACAGCAGAACCAAAGCGCATCAGGCACGTTTGGTAACTGGCTGATCACCGCGTTGAACTACGCAACCCTGGTCATGATCATGGACGTTTCCATGATGCTCGTCTTTGCTGGCTCCCACATGAACCCTGCACAGGCCGGTAAGGGTGGCCTGCTGGGCGGCATTATGTTCGCTGTTTTGCTGCTGATCCTCACGTTCATTCTGTTCTGCAACATGGCAGACGTGATGGACGCAGACATGCCGCTGCTGATGGTCTTCGACAACATGCACCCGGCAGTGGGCGTGTTCGTCTCCATTGTCATCTACCTGATGATTTACAACACCGCCGTCGGCATGTTCTACGCCAGCGGTCGTCGCCTCAGCCACGACAAGCCGGGCAAGTTCCGCCCGTACTACTTCGCGGCGGTTCTCGTCGGCTACGCCCTGTCCTTCATTGGCTTCGCTGACCTGCTTGGTTGGGTTTACCCGGTTCTGGGCTACCTCGGTCTTGCCCTTGGCATTGCTATGGGTGTGGCTTGGTTCCGCGACCGCAAGAACATCCAGGAGGAGACGGGACGCCGCGAGCGGCTTGCAGAGCTTGCCGAGACCGCGCTCGATCCGGAAGGCGAGCCGCTGACCCGCGCCGAGCGCAACGAAGTCGACGAGCTCACCGGCGATTCCCACATGGGCGGCCAAGACCTGTGGCAGTCCGTCCAGGAAGAGGTTGCTGCGGATCTGCACGCGGACTCTTCCAGCGAATTCGATATCGCGGACGTGCCTGCGCTCGATCCGGAGTCTGAGTCCTACGAGGGCGCACCCGATACCCCGGGCGACGAAATCCACTGGAAGTCCTACGAGGAGATGTACAAGACTGGCGAGTTCCCGGCCGTCAAGCCTCAAAACAAGTAGCACTGCTTGACGACGACTCCCCCGCCCCGGCCATCCACCACACTGGCCGGGGCTTTCGCGTTTCGCGGTTACATCTCCCAGGGATTAACTAGCTCAACGCCCATCGACTCAAAGCCAGGGGTATTCCGTGTCGCAACGATAAGGCTATGTACTTGAGCGGTAGCAGCGATAAAAGAATCCGCAGTCGCTTTCGGGTCCGGGACGTGCATCGCAGCCGCCACAGAGGCTACGTCCTCATCAAAAGGAAGAATGCGCCCTTTGAATTGAACTTTAACTTGACCATTGAACCAGTCGCGCAACCTTTCAGCCTGCACTGGATCCGTACGTTGCTTGAGCAGAATTCCTCTTTCGATCTCAAAAACTGAGATGGAAGAGATGTATACGTTTCCCTCTGCCAGGTTGTCGGCCCAACTCGCCACTCGAGGATTCACTCGGCCGGGCGGCTTCCGCAGCTCACTAATAACGTTGGTATCGAATAAATACCTCACAGGTCGAGACTCCGCACTTTAAATTCAGCTCGTGGAGGGTCGAATTCTATATCTTCATCCTTCATTTGAACTGCTTTTACCCACCCAGTTTCTGACGATGAGAGCCGACGATAGTCGTCGATCGACAGCAGAACGTGTGACGGCTCCCCACGATCAGTAATGATCACAGGGTGATCGAGCGCGGCGCGCTTCGCGGCACTGACATCCCGATTGAATTCTCTGGCGGAAATAGCGGTCATAACACACCTCCCTGCAGGTACGTACCTACAGGATATGCATTGTTACCATTACCTACAACCCACCAAAGAAGAACCAGCCGGCCCCGTACATCAGTCGGGGCCGGCTGGATGGTGCTTCGCTGAGGTTTTACTCCGCGAGCTTCTTCGCGATCAACTGGTTGACCTGGCCCGGGTCTGCCTTACCCTGGGTGGCCTTCATTACGGCGCCGACGATTGCGCCGGTGACCTTCTTGTTGCCTGCGCGGTACTTCTCCACGATGTCTGGGTTGGCGGCAAGTGCGTCGTCGACAGCCTTCTCGATGGCGCCGTCGTCACGCACAACCTCGAGCCCACGCTTTGCGACGACCTCATCAACGTTGCCGTCACCCTCAATCACACCGTCAATCGCCTGGCGTCCAAGCTTGGTGGTCAGCTTGCCCTCCTTGACCAACGCAACCACGCGTGCGACATCGTTCGGGGTAACACCGAGCGCGTCCAAATCCTTGCCTGCCTCGTTAGCCTTACCGGCGATGTAGGACACCCACCAGGAACGTGCTTCGTCCGGGGTCGTGCCAGCTTCCACTGTGTCCACGATGAGATCCAACGCACCAGCGTTGACCAGGTCGCGGAATTCCTTCTCCGGAAGCTGCCACTCCTCCTGGATGCGAGCACGGCGCACCCACGGCAACTCTGGCAGGGTTGCGCGAATTTCCTCAACCCACTCCGGCTTTGCAATCACCGGCGGCAGGTCAGGGTCGTTGAAGTAACGGTAATCGGAGGCTTCTTCCTTCGGGCGGCCCTTCGAGGTGGAGCCGTCCTTTTCCTGGTAGTGGCGGGTTTCCTGGACGATCTCCTCACCGTTTTCCAGTGCTGCAGCCTGGCGCTGCATCTCAAAGCGCACGGCCTGCTCCACCGACTTTAGGGAGTTGATGTTCTTGGTCTCGGTGCGGGTGCCGAACTCCTCCTGGCCGACTGGGCGCAGGGACACGTTGGCGTCGCAACGCATGCTGCCCTGGTCCATGCGAGCATCGGAGACGCCGAGCGCCTTCACCAGCTCACGCAGTGCGCCGACGTACGCCTTCGCCACCTCCGGGGCACGCTCGCCGGCGCCGATAATCGGCTTGGTCACGATCTCGATCAGCGGCACGCCTGCACGGTTGCAGTCCACGAGCGAAGCGGTAGCACCGGTAATACGACCGGAAGCGGAGCCCAAGTGGGTGAGCTTGCCGGTGTCTTCCTCCATGTGCGCGCGTTCGATCTCCACACGCCACTCGGTGCCGTCCTCGAGCACGACGTCCAGGTAGCCGTCGTACGCAATCGGCTCGTCGTACTGGGAGATCTGGTAGTTCTTCGGCTGATCCGGGTAGAAGTAGTTCTTGCGCGCGAAGCGGGAAGACTCCGCAATCTTGCAGTTCAGCGCCAGGCCGATCTTGATTGCCCACTCCACACCCTTGGCGTTGACCACCGGCAGTGCGCCCGGCAGGCCGAGCGAAACCGGGTCAACGTTGGAGTTCGGCTCCGCACCGAAGTGGGCAGAGGCCGTGGAGAACATCTTCGTCTCAGTAGCGAGCTCGACGTGCACCTCAAGCCCCATAACCGGGTCGTACTTTTCCAGTACCTCGTCGTAATCCATCAGATCGTAGGCAGTCATGCCGGCCATTCTACTGCCCTACCCGATTCGCTCGCGCTCCAGCTCGCCGTGGCGAAATTTACCTAAGATAAAAACTTCCCTCAGACGGAAAGGCACTAACGATGACGAACGCATTGCTTGCCCAAATGGCGAGTGCTTATGCGGCCTGGATGCCCAGCCAGCTGCGCGACTGGTACTCGCAAGACGAACGCCTCCGCCTCGCGACGGAGGAGATGCGCCCGCAAGCAGAGCATGTGGCTAACGACGAGTTCGGCGCCGGATTCCGCGATCACCTCAACAGCATCGGCGGGCCGACCGTAGAGGACCCGCTTGCGTGGGCGAACCGACGCGTCGAGTTTGCCGACGGGCACTGGTGCGTCGCCGGCATCCGCTTTTTGGGGCTGGATCCCAAGAAGCCGTTTGTGCATGTCGTCGCTACGTCCGTATCACCGCAGTACGACGGGTTAGCACCGTATGCAGCACAGTTGCACCGCGAGTTCGCTGATTTTGCGCCGGTTGCAATCCGGTTCGAATTGCCCAACCCGCCGGAGAGCGCCGATGTGGATCAGTGGATCGTTGCTGGCCTCGTCTCCGAACTGCGCGCTGCACCACGCCGTCCGCAGAGCCACCTGGTGCGTCTCGTTCCAGCAGCCCCCGAGGAGATGACGGGTTACGCAGATGAGGTGCTGGGCAACGTCGTGAAGCAAACGCCCGACGTGGCGACCTGGACCGAAGCAGCGACACTGCCGCAGTTGCAAAGTTGCGCAGAAACAGGCGCACTGTACGCAGTGGAAGTTGGAGGCCAACGCGCCGGCGTTATCGCCGCAGCGCGCGACGACGCCAACGGGATGCGCGGGTTTCAGGTCTACGAGAATCTTCTCGACGACCACGCGCGCGGCCGCGGCCTCGCCCCCGCCGCCATGCAGCACCTGTGCGACGTTCTTCCCGCGCACCCCGGCGATACGTTGTGGGGAACGATTCATGCGGGCAATGGGCCGTCGCTAGGCAATGCGCTCGCTGTCGGGCGTAAAAAGATCGCCGCGTTCGTGTGGGTGGCACGTCGCGGCGACTTGTAGTGGATGGCCCTAGACCACCATGGGTTCTGCGGCAGGCGCTGCTGGGTTCTCGGCACGCTTCGCGCGGTCATCGCGAAGACGCATGACCATAGCGAAGATCCCGCCCGACAGGGTGTGCCAGACCGAGAAGATGACACCCGGCAGCGCGGCAAGCGGGGTCATGTACTGCACCGCGAGCGTGGCGGCGAGGCCAGAATTTTGCATGCCGACTTCCACCGCGATGGTGCGCGATGCAGATTCTGTTTGCTTGGTCCCCTTGCCGGTGAAGTAGCCAAGCGCGTAGCCGAGCAGGTTGTGGATCATCACAGCTACCAAGACAAGCAGACCCGCTTCGACGATCTTGTCGCGGGACCCAGAGACGATGATCGCGACGATCGCCCCAATGGCGACGACAGAAATCCACGGAAGCGCCGGCAAGATCGCTTGGGCGATCTTCGGTAGGAAGAACGTAATCGCGAGGCCGAGCAGGACCGGAAGCAGCACCATCTTGACCGTGGAGATCGCCATCGAACCAGCACTTACTGGCAGGTACTGCCCCGCCAACCACAGGGTGAGCAGTGGCGTGAAGATCGGCGCGAGCAGCGTGGACACCGTGGTCATCGCCACCGACAGCGCCACATCACCGCGTGACAAGTAGGTCACCACGTTGGAGGTCGTGCCGCCCGGGGCGCAGCCGACGAGGATGACACCAGCTGCGATTTCCGGTGGCAGATTCAGCATCCACGTAATGAGCACCGCCAGTACCGGCATGATGACAAACTGCGCGATCACGCCAATGAGGACAGGCATTGGACGCTTGGCGATGATTGCAAAGTCAGCGACCTTCAACGTCAGCCCCATACCGAACATGACCACACCCAGAAGCCAGGTTGTCCACCCGGTAATCGGTGCGACGACAGACGGGGTGAAGTACCCGATGCAACCGCCGACAACGACGAGGATCGGGAAGACAACAGAGGCGATCAGGGCCGAACGATCTTCGGCGGTGGTCGCCCCACTACTCGATTGACTCATGGCGTGAGATCCTACTCTCACACTATGGACACTCGGGGAGGTTTTGGAGAATACGTTAGGAAACCCCAGCGTGGCTTAGGTAAACATCGCCTTTGCGGTGGCGTAGCCCAACGCGTAACCAAGGGCGTTGTGGAGCTCGACCACGAGCAGGACGACGAGGCCGGCCTGGGCGAGTTTGTCGCGGCTACCGGCCACGACAATGGGGACGATGATTGCGATCGCGATGACCGAGCCCCACGGCAGCACCAGCACAACCGCCGCCACAAGACGCGGTGCGACGAGACGGACGAGGAGGCCGAGGCCGACCGGCAGAATGACCATTTTCACGATCGATCACGCCATTGGGCCTGCACTGACATCCATGTGCTCACCGGCCAGCCAGCGTGTGAGTAGCGCGGTGAAAATCCGGGCGAGCAGCGTGGAAAACCGATGTCATCGTCACCGACAGAGCGCCCCGGACTACATTGGGCGTATGTGGATCGATGAAGTACGCAAACTTAAGCGCGAACGAAACGCCGTCATTCTGGCGCATAATTATCAGATCCCGGAGATCCAGGACATCGCCGACTTCACCGGCGATTCACTCGCGCTATCTCGTATCGCCGCCGACACCGACGCAGACGTGATCGTGTTCTGCGGTGTGCACTTTATGGCGGAAAGCGCCAAGATCCTCAGCCCCGACAAAACGGTGCTCATCCCGGACCAAGATGCCGGATGCTCGCTGGCGGACTCCATCACCGCTACGCAACTTCAGCAATGGAAGGACGAACATCCTGGTGCGGTCGTCGTCAGTTATGTGAATACCACCGCCGATGTCAAGGCCTTTACGGACGTCTGCTGCACCTCCTCGAACGCCGTTGAAGTGGTGGAATCCATCGATCCGGACCGTGAGATCCTCTTTTGCCCCGACCAGTTCCTCGGCGCCCACGTGAAGCGCCTGACCGGCCGCGAGAACATCCGTATCTGGGCGGGCGAATGCCACGTCCACGCAGGAATCAACGGCAAGGAGCTTGCGGAGCAAGCGTCGGCGCACCCCGATGCGCCGCTGTATATCCACCCAGAATGCGGTTGTGCGAATTCCGCAATCTTCCTCGCTGGCGAAGGAGTGATCCAACCGGAGCGTGTGCACATGCTATCCACCGGCGGGATGCTCGACCAAGCAGACCGCGACACAGAAGGAACTGTGCTCGTAGCCACCGAAGTGGGAATGCTACACCAGTTGCGAAAGCGGGCTCCGCTGGCGGATTTCCAGCCCGTGAACCCCCAAGCTAGTTGCCGGTACATGAAGATGATCACCCCAGAAAAGCTGGTTCGCAGCCTGCGTGACCTCCGCGACGAGATAACCGTGCCCGAGGACGTCGCGGCGAAGGCGCGCCAGTCATTGGAGCGGATGATCGCGATCGGCACACCGGGAAGCGGTGAATAGACACCGATGACAACGCCTGCTCAGCCGATCTTCCCTCCACTGAATAAGGAGGCCATACAGCGACTCATCCGTCTCGGTCTCGCGGAGGACTTCGCTCATGGCCCCGACGCCACATCCGTGGCGACAATCGACATGGACGCGGTTCTTACTGCACAGGTGGTCCCCCGCCAGGACGGGACCGTCGCGGGAATCGACGTTGTGGGATGGACTATGCGCGAGATTTCCCCCGCCGTCGACGTGTCTGTGCACGCCGCCGACGGCGATCGAGTGACGGCCGGTGACTGTCTTGCTACGGTGTCCGGCCCGGCGCGCGCCATTCTGTCGGCGGAACGGACTGCATTGAATCTGCTCACCTACGCTAGCGGCATCGCGACCGCGACTTCTGCGTGGACGGAGGCTATTTCCGACACTCGGGCGCGGGTGAGGGATTCCCGGAAAACGCTTCCCGGCTACCGCGATTTGGCGAAATACGCCGTGCGTTGCGGCGGAGGTGTCAACCACCGCATGAGTCTGGGTGACGCGGCACTGATCAAGGACAACCACGTCGCGAGCGTCGGTAGCGCAGCCGACGCATATCGACGCACGGCCAACGCATTCCCAGGCCTCCCCCTTGAGGTCGAAGTGGATGACCTAGATCAGCTCACCGAGGTCCTGGAATTGAAGCCGACTCTGGTCATGCTGGACAATTTTGAAGTGGAAGACACGCGGGTGGCAGTCGCCCGGCGAGATGCACTGTCCCCAGCGACGATGCTCGAATCCTCGGGTGGCTTGACGCTTGATCGCGCCCGCGCCTACGCAGACACGGGCGTTGAATTCCTCGCCGTCGGCGCGCTCACGCATTCGGTCACCATCCTGGATATTGGCCTCGACGCGCTGACCTGACCTCGGCGGATCACCTGTTCAGGCGGGCCTTGAGCGAGGTCTTCACTTCCGCCCATTCAATGTCCAGGATGGAGTAGACGCATGTGTCGCGCACGAGACCGCTGGCGAGAATTTTGTGGCGGCGTAACACTCCATCGAGCTTCGCGCCGAGTCTTTCGATAGCCGCACGCGACTGGCGGTTCATGTAGTGCGTACGGATCTCTACGCGCAGGCAGCCGAGGTCCTCGAACGCGCGCTGAAGCAGGAGCAGCTTCGCCGCCGTGTTGAACTTTCCGCCCTGGGCGTTTTTGGCAATCCAGGTCGATCCGATCTCGATGTTGCGATTGGTCGGATCCGGGTGCAGGAACGTCGTCACGCCGATCGCCGATCCTTCCGGTTCGACAATCGCCCACGGCGCGCGCACCCCGCGGTGCTGATCAGCGAGATACGTCTCGATGTACTCGGGCACTCCCCCCGGTGTCGGAATGTGGTCCTGGTACCACAAACTCGACAGATCCCCGACGCAGGCGGCAAGGGCTTCCGCGTGCTGCAGGCCAAGGGGCTCGAGAGTGACCCACTCATTGCTCAAGGTGGGGTTGTCGCAGAAATTCAACGGTGCCTCCGAAAATAGTGAACGAGGGGCATGAGAGCGCCCCAGCTGTAAACCTAGGTGATCATCGCCCTGCCGGTAGCGTGTCAGCGCCCGTGAACGGCGCACGGCGATCGCACCATCGGCCGTCAAAGCGGCGCTGTCGCCTCCCAGACCTCCCGGTAGCTCTCAGCGAGCGTGGCCACGGTCTCGTGCGCGTTGAGCCCGCTGGGGTTGCCCACCACCCACACCGGCACTCCGGCGAGGGTTTCGGGTTGAAGACCGCGGGTGGCCTTTGGTCGTCGATAAGCATCGCGGTACGCCCCGATTCCAGCGAACATCACAGCTCTGGGCTGATGCTTTTCGACGACACTCCGCACCACCTCACCTCCCTCCACGAGCTCCGCCTTGGAAAGGTCCGACGCTTTCGGCGTCATGCGCCCCACCAGGTTGGTAAACCCGATGCCGCGCTCGTTGAGCATGGCCGCGCCTTCCTCCGATAACCCCTCATTGGCGTGGACACGGTATGGGGTGATGCCTGCGGCCTCCAACGCCGGCCAGAAGCGATTGCCCGGGTAGGCAAACGGCGCGTCCACCTCCTCGGTGAGGCGGCCGGGGTTGATGCCGACGATGAGCAGGCGGCAGGGGTTAGGAATGCGGTTTTTCATAGAGTGCGCGTCCGGGTGCTATGTGAACATCGCTTTCGCGGTGGCGTAGCGTCGCTCCGGGACCGTTTTGAGTTGCGCTACCGCATCCTCCAGCGCGACAAGTTCAATGTCTTCGCCGTGCAAGGCCACACAGCTGCCAAAGTTGCCGTCGTGAGCTGCGCGGGTGGCGTGCACACCGTATCGGGTGGCCAACACGCGGTCGTAGGCGGTCGGCGTGCCGCCGCGTTGGATGTGGCCAAGCACTGTGGTGCGTACGTCGTAGCCGAGGCGCTTCTTCACCTCGTCGCCAATGATCTGGCCCATGCCATTGAAGGTTTTGTGGCCAAACTCGTCTTCCTCGCCAAGCCCGGCGTCCATCGTGCCCTCCTTGGGCACCGCGCCTTCGGCGACGACGATGATGCCGTACTTCTCCCCCATCTGGAAGCGGCGTTCCATGGCTTTGCAGATCTCCGCAATATCGAACGGCTCCTCGGGGATCACGGTGTAGTGTGCACCACCCGCCATGCCAGCATGCAGGGCGATCCAGCCGACGTGGCGGCCCATGACCTCCACGATCAGGATGCGGTTGTGGGATTCGGCTGTGGTGTGCAGGCGGTCGATCGCGTCGGTGGCCACGGAGACTGCGGTGTCGAACCCGAAGGTGTAGTCCGTGGCAGCCACGTCGTTGTCAATGGTCTTGGGCACGCCCACGACCGGGATGCCGTTGTCGGAGAGCCACTTCGCGCCCTTGAGTGTGCCCTCGCCGCCAATGGCAATGAGCGCATCGATGCCGGCGTCGTCCAAGTTCGCCTTAATCGTGTCGATGCCAGCCTTGAACTTGTCCGGGTGCAGTCGCCCGGTGCCTAGGATCGTGCCGCCGCGCAGAAGCAGGGAGTCCATGTAGGCGTCGTCGTAAAGATCGACCCTGCGGTCCTCCATCAAACCGACCCAACCGTCGCGGTAACCGACGACGGTGGAGCCGTATTCGGTGTTCGCGGTGCGGACCACACCGCGGATAACGGCGTTTAGTCCGGGGCAATCTCCTCCAGAGGTCAACGTGGCAAGTCGCATGCACGCCAGCCTAGCGCGCTGCGCCTGCCACTGCCCGCGGCGCAATGCGTATCGACGACACCACACCCACCACCATTGCCACAACCGGCAACATCAGCGCCTTCGACGCCGTCACATCGATCTCCCCGGAGGCGAGCACTGCCCCCACAAGTGCCACGCCGAGCACGCTGCCTACCTGGCGTGCGGTGTTGTACAACCCGGACGCTGCACCGGTCTGTCCCTCGGTGATGCCGCGCATGGTGACAGCAGCATTCGGTGCCCACACGAACGCGCCGCCAATACCCAGCAGCGCCGTGACTGCGGTGAACCACCACAGGCTAGCGCCGGCGTTGATGAGCGCGATCGCCAGCACCAGCGCCACAGCGCTGAGCGTGAACCCGATCGCGCAGAGTTTGCCGGGGTTGCGCCGATCCGTCAGGTAGCCGGCCACCGGCGTGAGCACCAGCGCGAGCACCGACATCGGTGCTGTGATCAGGCCCGCCGCCGAGGGCGAGGCCCCTGCGACCGTCTGCAGCCAGTACATCAGCGGGATAAACATCGAGGCGACAGTGAACCCCATGGAGGCCACGCCGAGCGTGCCCAGTGAAAAGGCGCGGTCCGAAAGGAGCTCGATTGGTAGGAACCCGTCATCGGTGCCGTTGCGTGCCGAGAGCACAAGCACGCCCAGCAGCAGCACACCGAACAGGATCGAGGGCCAATAGCCGAACTGGATGCCGTAGACCAACAGCCCAAGCCCGCCGAAGGACAGCACGATCGGTAATAAGGTGACCCGCTCCCCTGTCGTCGTTAATCGCGGCAGCGCAATGACACCGGCGACCAGCGCAACCGCCCCGAGCCCCGCCTGGGCGTAAAACGCCGCACGCCATCCCTGGGATTGCGCAATCGCACCCCCAACCACCGGCCCGATGAGTGAGGCCACCGAGCCGATCACGCCCCATACGGCGAACGCGCGGCCTTGCTTGTCGTCGGCAAACACGCGTGGGATCAGCCCGAAGGCCTGCGGTAAGAACACCGCGGCGCCGAAGCCCTGGAGCGCACGCGCGACGATCAGGGAACCGAACGACCACGACGCGCCCGCTAGTGCCAGCGCCGCAACATAGACGGTCAGGCCGGCGAGGAACATGCGTCGCTGCCCGAAGGCGTCGCCAAGCCGTCCAGTGGCCGGCATGGGCGCGACCGTGCACAGCAAGTACACACTGGTCAGCCACACCGCGCTGCCTACCTCGTACGGCAGAAGCGGGGTGATCACGGGCATAAAGCCCTGATCAATCAGGACAAGAAAATACCCCGCAGCCAAGGCTGCGAGGGTATTCCAGGGATTAACGGCCGGCTTCAAATGCGGCACCCACGCGGTAGAGGCGTGCGTCCTCGAACGCCGGGGCGATCAACTGCAGACCAACCGGAAGGTCGGTATCGGAGGCGTTGCCCGCCGGAACCGACATGCCCGGCAAACCAGCCAGGTTCAGCGGCAGCGTGAACAGGTCGAAGTTGTACATGGACAACGGGTCATCGACCTTTTCACCCAACTTGAAGGCGGTCGACGGCACAGACGGTGCGGCGATCACGTCGCAGCCCTCGAAGGCCTTGGCAAAGTCCTGGGCGATCAGGGTGCGCACACGCTGCGCCTGCAGGTAGTAGGCGTCGTAGTAGCCCACCGACAGCGCGTAGGTGCCGAGGATGATGCGGCGCTTGACCTCGCCGCCGAAGCCTTCGCCACGGGTGGCTGCCATGACTGCTTCAGCGGAGCGGGAGCCGTCGTCGCCGACGCGCAGGCCGTAACGCATGCCGTCGAAACGTGCGAGGTTCGAGCTCACCTCGGACATCTGGATGATGTAATACGCACCCATGACGTCGTCGAAGCTCGGGCAGTCGACCTCGACAATCTCAGCCCCCTGGCGCTCGAGCTGAGCGTAGGCGGCGTCGATGGCCTCCTTGACACCTTCCTGGGTGCCGGGGCGCTCGAACTGCTTCACGCGGCCAATCTTGACGCCCTTGAGGTCGCCGGACGCACCCTCACGAGCAGCGTCGGCACACGCCGGAACCTCGCGGTCCACAGAGGTGGCGTCGAACTCGTCGTGGCCAGCGATGATCTCGTGCAGCAGCGCAGTATCAAGCACATTGTTCGCGCACGGGCCGACCTGGTCAAGCGAGGACGCACAGGCGATCACGCCGTAGCGCGACACGCCACCGTAGGTCGGCTTCACGCCAACGGTGCCGGTCAGCGATGCCGGCTGGCGGATCGAGCCGCCCGTATCGGTACCGATGCCCAGCGGCGCCTCACCAGACGCAAGCGCCGCAGCGGTACCGCCACCGGAACCACCCGGGACGCGCTCCAGATCGTGCGGGTTCTTCGTCTGCTTGTACGCGGAGTTCTCCGTGGAAGAGCCCATGGCGAACTCATCCAGGTTGGTCTTGCCCAGAATCGGGATGCCAGCGGCGCGCAGCTTCGCCACCACGGTGGCGTCGTACGGACTCATGTAGCCCTCAAGCATCTTCGACGCAGCCGTCGTCGGCGCATCCGTGGTCACCAGCAAGTCCTTCAGTGCCAGCGGCACACCAGCGAGCGCAGACGCCGGCTCCTCGCCGTTCTTCACCTGCTCGTCGACCTTGTCGGCTGCAGCCAGAGCCTCTTCGGCGCCGACGTGCAGGAAGGCTCCCAGCTCGTCGTCAATCTCCGCGATACGGTCCAAAAATGCCTGAGTAACTTCGCGCGAGGTGACCTCGCCAGCCTGAATCATCGCCGCAAGTTCGTGCGCTGGCTTTGCGACGAGCCCCTCTGCCGGAATCGTGTACTGCGTCATCGTTTAGTCTCCCTCTCCGAGAATCTGCGG
Source organism: Corynebacterium sp. HMSC08F01 (assembly GCF_001807545.1). NCBI lineage: Bacteria > Bacillati > Actinomycetota > Actinomycetes > Mycobacteriales > Corynebacteriaceae > Corynebacterium > Corynebacterium sp. HMSC08F01. Next base: position 72,531 of record NZ_KV789315.1, read on the forward strand.
CACCATAAAGCGGTCGTCCTCCACAGCCGGTGCCTGATCCAGCGCCTGCTCCTGCGTCAGCACCTTCTTTTCCACATCGGCGCGCATACCGGCGTCGATGGAGTGCGGGTGGCTCATCGGGGTCACGCCCTCGGTGTCCACGCTTTGCACCTTCGACACTGCTTCCACAATCGTGTCCAGCTGCTGGGCAATCGTGTCCAGCTCCTCGTCTTTCAGCGCAATTCGCGCCAGGCGTGCGATGCGCGACACCTCGTCGCGTGAAATCTCAGCCACAGTCCCATCCCTTCGGCATAACGTGGGTTGCGATTAACGCGCCTTATCTTACGTCACGTCGTGCCACCGCCTCTCCACCCCCAGTTGCTATAAATAAGGCCATGTCGTACCTCATCCGCGTTTCACTCCCCGATGTGCCGGGCAGCCTCGGCCAGCTCGCTGAGGCGTTCGGCATCGTGGAGGCCGACATCAACTCCGTGGACATCGTCGAGTCCTCACTCGACGGCACCGTGACCGACGACATCGTGGTCACCCTGCCCACCGGAGTCATGGTGGACACCCTGATCACCGCCGTCGCATCCGTCGACGGCGCCGAAGTGGACTCGATCCGCCCCTTCACCGGGCGCGTCGACCGCCGCGGACAGATCCAGATGCTCGCCCAGATCGCGGCACATTCCGGCAAACAGGCCGACACGCTCGAAGAGTTGGTCAACGTCATGCCGAAGGCCGTCACCTCCTCCTGGGCGGTGGTGCTGAGCAACACCGACGCCGGTTTGGAGCGCGTCGCTGCCTCCTCCGCCGCGCCCGAGGATGACGGTTCCACCCCGCAGATGCCCGCAATCGAGGGCGCGCGCATCTTGCAGCCCGATTTCGACGAATGGGTGCCAGAGTCTTGGTTCCAGTTGGACACCGCCCTGACCGTGGCACCCCTGCACGGCACCGACCTCGTGCTCGTCGTCGGCCGTGTGGGCGGGCCCGACTTCTTGGCCTCCGAGGTGCGCGAAGTCGGCGATTTGGGCTACATCATCGGCGCGATCCTGCGCTAGCAGCCGGCAGCTATCAGCCAACAGCCAGCAGCTAGTGACACTGCCCGGCGCGCGACCTATGCGAGCGCGTCCGGGCCGCCTTCGAGCAGTTGCACAAACTGCTCCTCGGTAAGGATCGGCCGGCCCAGTTCTTCGGCTTTCGCTGCCTTGGAGCCCGCGTTTTCGCCGACGACCACATAGTCGGTTTTCTTTGACACCGAACCCGCCGCCTTGCCTCCACGCGACAGAATCGCTTCTTTGATCTCGTCACGGGTAAAGCCCTCGAGTGTGCCCGTGGCCACGATGGTCAGTCCCTCCAGGGTTTGTGGAGCGCGTTCCTCCTCGTCGGACTCCATGGTCACGCCAGCGGCCGCCCAACTCTCGACGATCGCTTGGTGCCAATCCACCGTGAACCATTCCTTGAACGACTCCGCAATCACCTCGCCTACACCGTCGGTTTCGGCGAGGTCGGCCACGGGGGCGTCGATAAGCGCCTGCATCGAGTGGAAGCGTGAGGCAAGCGCACGCGCGGCGGTCGGGCCGACGTGGCGGATCGACAACCCGGTGATCACACGCCACAGGTCCGCGTGGCGCGCCGTTTCCAGATTGGCCAGTAGCTTCTTGCCCGCGGCGTTGACTTGGCCGTCTTTTCGTGTGTACACGCTGGACTTCTTCAAATCGTCTTCGGTGAGATCGAAGAGGTGGGCTTCGTCGATAAGCACGCCCGACGCGATGAGATCCTGCGCGCCCTTCTCGCCGAGCGCCTCGATATCGAATACGCCGCGCGAGGCGATGTACTCCAGGCGGGTGGCGAGCTGTGCGGGGCACGAGCGGGTATTCGGGCAGCGCCAGTCCGCGTCGCCCTCCTTCGCGGGAGCAAGTTTCGTGCCGCACGAGGGGCAGTTCTCGGGGTAAACGAACTCGCGCTCGGTGCCGTCGCGAAGATCCGCAACCGGGCCTAGCACCTCGGGGATGATCTCGCCGGCCTTGCGCACCACCACGGTGTCGCCGATCATCACACCCTTGCGCTTAACTTCGTGCTGGTTGTGCAGCGTTGCCATCGACACCGTCGAGCCGGAGACAAACACCGGCTCCAGCACCGCGTACGGCGTCGCGCGGCCCGTGCGCCCGACAGAGACCTCAATGTCGAGCAGTTTCGTGGTCACCTCCTGCGGCGGATACTTGTACGCGATCGCCCAACGCGGCGCACGCGACGTCGCGCCAAGACCGCGCTGTTCAGCGACAGAATCGACCTTGACCACAAGCCCATCCATCTCGTGGATCGCATCGTTGCGGTGCTCACCCCAGTACTTCACGGCCTTGAGCACATCGTCCGCTGTTTCAGCCCGGCGCGTGTACTCGGAGACCGGCAGGCCCCACTCGGCGAGTTTCTCGTACGCCTCGTGCTGGGTCGCCGGGTTGAAGCCTTCGCGTGCGCCGATGCCGTGGCAGATCATGCGCAGCTTGCGCTTCTTTACGTCCTCCGGGTTCTTCTGGCGCAGGCCGCCGGCTGCCGTGTTGCGGGGGTTGGCGAACGGTTTGCCGCCTTCCTTCTGGCGCAACTCGTTGAGTTCCGGGAAGTCTTCAGGCCGGATGAATACCTCGCCGCGCACCTCGAGGAACGCGGGTGCGTCGCCGGTGAGTTTGTGCGGGATGTCCTCGATGACGCGCGCGTTGGCGGTGATGTCCTCGCCGGTGGTGCCGTCGCCACGCGTAGCTGCGCGGGTCAGTTCCCCGTTTTCGTAGATCAAATCGATGGACAGCCCGTCGATCTTCAACTCCGTCAGGTACGGCCCCGGAGTCTTATCCAGCCACTCGCGCATCTCCTCTTCGGAGAACACGTTGTCCAGGCTCATCATGCGCTCGGGGTGTGTCACGTCCGCGAACGCGGAATCGGCCGTCGGCGCGCCGACCTGCTTCGTTGGCGAATCCGGCACCGCCAACTCCGGGTGTTCCTCCTCCATCTTCTGGAGGCGGCGGAACATCTCGTCGAACTCGGCGTCGGTAATCACCGGCTGGCCGTTGTAGTACAGGTCGCGGTGCTTGCGGACCTCTGCGGCTAGTTCGTCCCATTCACGGTGCAGATCAACGGAAATTTCACTCACGAGGAGCCAGTGTAGGTGTTAAAACAATCATCCTGTCGCTTGCAGCAGGGGTCCCAAGTTCACCAGGTTGTATTCCGCAAGGCACTCGATCTGCTACTACAATGCGCTAGAAGAAGGGAGGCACACCATGACAGCAACACACGCGCAATGCTTTGAAGCATCCGGGGCATCGATCCGCGCTGCACGTGCCTCGATGGCTCTTGAGAGCCGTGCCGTTCCCGAGACCTACGAACCGTCCGAGCTTGAACAGCAAATCCTCTCACGGCTTTTCGAGGAACGCGGATGGGGTTAGACCCCGGCTACGGCGAAACCCCGCTCGACGGAGATGAGATGAGTGCGCTCGAACCGGCGCTGCTCGAACATTTTGACCGTATCCCTGACAAGCTCACAATTCATAGCCTCGAACAGCAGACCCTTGCAGTTACTCGTGCGAGGGTTCTCGAGGACATCGACAATTCGGAGCTTCATCTCGACGAGATACTGACAACATCGTTCCTTGTCGAGCTTCACCGGTGGTTATTCGACGGCATCTGGACCTGGTCGGGAGCGTTCCGTCGCACTGGGCTCAATATCGGCGTGGATCCGCAATTCATTTCCACTGAGTTACATGCTTCCTTTGGCAATCTTGGTTATCAAGCAGAGGCTTCGTTACTCACCGCCAGACAGTTGGGTATTGCTACCCACGCTGAGCTAGTTCGTATCCATCCGTTCACCGACGGTAACGGCCGAGTCACCCGTCTCATGGCTGATCTCGTATTTGCTGCGTCACAGGGTCTTCCCCATACTTATGAATACGACTGGAACCTGGATAAGAGCGTGTACATCGACCTGTTGCGCACTTATGACCTCAATCGAGATCCAACTCCGCTCTCCAGCTTTATCGGAGTCCGCAAGCTCGGTTAACGACTTTGGATCACTCGTGTCGGCGCGCTCGTTACAATGACCGGCATGGCCACATTCGATGCCTCCCGCATGCTCTCCTTCGACCTGGAGACCACCTCCGCTAACCCGCGCGAGGCTCGCGTGGTCACGTCTGCGCTAGTGCGTATCGACGACGGCGTGGTCGACGCCAACGAAACCCTCGCCGATCCCGGGATTGACATCCCCGAGGAAGCCGCCCAGGTGCACGGCATTACGACGGAGAAGGCGCGCGCGGAAGGCCGCGACCACGACGAGGTGGTGCGCGAGACCGTCGAGGCGATTAAGAAAGGCTGGGAAGACGGCCTGACACTCGTGGTGTTTAACGCCCCTTACGACCTGACGGTGCTGCGCAACCTCACCGGTGATTTCACCGTCACCGGCCCTGTGTTCGACCCGCTGGTGGTCGACCGGGCGAAGGACCGCTACCGCAAGGGCCCGCGCAACCTGACCGCGATGTGCGATCACTACGGGGTGCGCATCGACAACGCCCACGAGGCAACCGCCGACGCGTTCGCCGCCGCCCGTGTGGCGTGGATGCAGGTGCGCAAGGCCTACCCAGACCTCGCCGAGATGGAGTCTGGCGATCTTATGGAGTGGCAGGCCGTGGAGTACTTCCGCATGCAGAGCGATCGCAAGAAGTATTTTGAGGCCAACGGTCGCGACGCCTCGGGCGTGCTCACCGCCTGGCCAATGCAGGGTTAAAGTGCCACTACTGGCTTGCTAGTTCTTCGTGCATTTCGCGAGCGGCAGCGTAATTCCGCGCGCACGCAAGAAGCGTGTCTGCCGGCTCGGCGTACACATCGATCTGGGTCTGTGCCGGGTCGATCTGTAACTCGTCGAACACACGGTAGAGCTCGCGCGACTGCATGGTCAGGATCGCGATGCGAGCACCCGCATCGAGCAGTCGGGCCAGCGCGTCGCGGTTGCAGGTGCGGGGGTCGGTGGTCTGCCACGGGGTGTCGTCGATAAGCATCGGCGTGTGCAGCAGGTGCTCGCCGAAGCGTTGCAGGGTTTCTTGCGGCTCTGGGATCGCCGCGATGGTCTCGTAGTCGGTGGCGCAGTGTTGAAGAAGATCACCTCCCAGGAGGGGGAGACGTCTATTGTCGACAGTTGGACATTCAGAAACTGAGTGTTGGGGTGAACCGTGACCTTCATTCTTGACTATTCGTTTATGTTTTCCGTCGACAGAGCTATTGGTATTCAATGTGTTTGTTAATTTTTTTCGTTCTATTCGCCTATCGATAGCACTCGTGCTGTGCCTGCTTGCCCTTGTCTTGTGGGGCTTGCGTGTGCTGGTGATCGCTCCTGTCGATGTTGGTACCGGGGTTTTATTCCTCTTTTTAGTGGCTACACTGCCTCTTGCGGCATATCTTCCTACTGCTGCAGTTTTGGGATGTCTTATTTTGCTCGCGTTCGTTAACTTGTCTGGCCATTCGCCCGATCTGTTGACATTGACGGCGGTTTTGCTGGTTACGGTGGTTACTGCGCAACACAAGTACAAGACTGCTGTGGCCTTTGCTGCTATTACGACGCTACTCGGGTTTTTCTCCCCGGATCAAAAGTCGTTGAGTATGGATCCCCAGTCTGTAACCACCTTTACACTCATGATGGTCAGTGCCTTTGCTGCCGGGTGGTTTATCGCTAGGGTGCACACAAAAGAGATGCGACAGAAGTCCCAGATGCGCAAACGTCAGGTAGAGGTAGCGGGATTTCTTCATGACATGGTGGCTGCTGATTTAACCGCGCTGATAGCGAGACTTGAAGCACTAGCGATCTCCATGCCGGAGAAGGAGCAAGCTCTACAGCGGTGTGCCGCCACAGCGCGTAAATCAATGGGTGACATCCGCACGCTGGTAGATGAGCTCAATGCCCAGACGATTAATCATCCGCAGGTGACCGTACCGGCACTACCAATGACAGTGATGCAAACTGCCCGTTCACTTCAGGAGGCCGGATTTCACGTTGAGACCACCACGACTATTCGTGTGGATCCTGGCTCTGAATCTATCAAAAGGGCGCTCAGTCAATGTCTATCTGAAGCTAGTGCCAACATCATCAAATATGCCGTCCCTTATTCCACAGTTAGTATTACCGCGACTGCAAATACCGAAAAAGTGACGGTGACTCTCGCCAACATCTATAGGCTCGGCCGTCGGCGAGCTGGCTCCAGCAATTTCGGTCTAGACTCTATGCAACGAACGATTGCTATCGTAGGCGGAAGCATGACACTAGACAGCACTGATGCCCGTTGGACGATTACCTTCCAGGTCCCGGTTTGAAAGGTTCCGTAATTGATGTGAAAATGTTGGCCTCTCTAATCTTCACCGTTGGCCTTGCGGCAGGTCCCCTCCCACCAGTCGTGGCACCTTCCACTGAGGGTGAACCAGTGATCCAAACGAACCAGTTTATTAAGGACTGGCTGGGGTGCAGTAAGGGTCAAACACACCCTTGGTGCAGCAAATGAGTTTCACGATCCTGCTTGTTGATGATGATCCCGTAATCCGTGAATCATTTCCGGTTTACTTCTCTAAAGCTCCAGACCTAGAAGTTATCGCCACTGCCACAAACGGGCGCAGTGCACTGACGTGGCTCAACAATCACACCTGCGACATCGTATTGTCTGATGTACGTATGCCCGATATGGATGGGATCGAACTGCTGAAGAAGTTGAACAGTTTCGATGCCCCACCTGTCTTTGTCGTGATGACAGCATATGACACTGACGATACGATGATTACTTCTCTTGCGCGTGGGGCGTCCGGGTACGTCATCAAAGGCCAGCCACCGCAGAAAATCATTCAGGCGCTCAGGGATGCACTCAACGGAGGGACAAGTCTGTCACCTCAATGCGTGAAACGACTGGTTGCCCGATCCTCATGGGGGCGTTTCTCCGAACGGATAGAGAAAGCCTCCTTGACCGATAACGAGGAAACCGTCATGCAATTGCTGTGCCAAGGAAAAAGTAACAGGCAAATAGCGAACGCGTTGTTCTACTCGGAGCCCCACGTAAAAAGAATGGTGTCTTCCCTGCTAAAGAAGATGGACTGCAGATCCAGGGCAGAACTCATAGCGCTCTCATTCTGAACGGCCTATATAGTTGGCGGACCCACGCCGCTTAATGCTCGAGTGAGCCCACCAACCTTTTCATAGTGCGAGTGCTTTGCACCCCACCTTGATTCAATCCTGGCACTCAGCGCTAGGACCATCCCCGAGAAAAGTTATACACAATTCGACGGGCTGCCTGCCACCCGGATTTTGTCAGAGCTACACCTGCGATAAGCCCAGCGATGCCTCCAAAGAATACAGAAGGGAACCAAGGCATATCAGTGTAAAAACGAAATATGCCAAGTGCCACTAAGAATCCGCAAATCGTTACCATTGGGCGCATTTTTTACCATCCCATGTAGCTGGCAAGGGCGCCACCTGCACCGGCGATGCAGCTGATCGCAAGTCCTGGTCCAATTTTCTTTGCGAGAAACTTTACCAAGGCCCAGTAGGAAACCCTCTTCTCTAAAATTTCCAGGATTGTATCGTAACCGATTACGCTACCTGCACAACCAGCAATGCTTGCGGCAGCTGCGCTAAGAATTCCCTTATCGTCTTGGTCCGCTGCGGACCTAGTCTGAACTAGTACTGAATTCAGCTCAGCATCCATCTTCTCTGCTGAAGACAAGACTGTTTCCCGACCGTTGGAGTCAATGGCTACCGCGTCACCATCAGCGTTGAACCCGTACTCAACTGTTCCCGCAGGCAACGGGGAACCACCCGCGGACTCGATATCCTCATTGATTTGTTTGAGGTCATTTTCCGAAACAGTCTCTCGGTCTGCACCGAGAGTAGTGGGCACCTGGTGAGTCTCGACGCACTCCCGCTCCTGCATGGCAGGAGCTGCGCTGGCCGTAGCGACAGGGACTGTGACGAGAGCGGTAGAAACAGCTAGAGGGAGGATTAAAGCTTTCTTCAAAAGCATAAATAGATCCTTTCGGATTGATGAAAAGAGGGACAAGACAGCAGCTTTCAAGCTGCCCACCACTACATCTAATGGGGAAATTAAGTCTCTTCAACGTCTTTCCTCTGTCTGGAAGGATATTGATACGAAAGTATCGACTTGTAAAAACCATGGATTTAGAGGTGCCGACTCGATCCTTGCCCGCCGTGTGGGGTGCTCGCCGCGCACGCTGCAACGCCGATTCGAACCGTTCTGGCTCGTTGATGTGCCTGAACCCACCGTCGGTCACGACAAGCGGGTCTACGACCAGGTATTCCTCAACCGCACCTACACCGCCGGTGGCTGTTTGATCGTCGCGGCGACAATCGACGACGTCATCGCCTGGCACTGGTGCAAACACGAAACCACACGCGACTGCCAACGACTGCTCGAACGCATCGAAGCCCCACTCATCGCCGTCATCGACAGTGGCCAAGGAGCATACAGCGCGATCAAAAAACGCTGGCCCACCACGAAAATCCAACACGCTGCCTCGTCCACGCCCAACGCGTAGTACGCCGCTACACCACCTCACAACCTCGCACCGACGCCGGGCGCATCATCTACACACTCGCGCTGAAACTGATCCGGATCACCACCCTGGACAAAGCCGCCACATGGGGCGCGCAACTGCACGAATTCTCTACGATCTACCGGTCATGGATGGACGAGAAAACCATGGTGAAAGACCCAAAAAATAGGTGCCTGGACACGCACGCGGACCCATCACAACGTGCGCAAGGCCTACAACAGCCTCAA
>NZ_KV789315.1:81342-100138 GCF_001807545.1 Corynebacterium sp. HMSC08F01
GCGCAAGGCCTACAACAGCCTCAACCACCTACTCCGGTCTGAGCTGCTGTTTTGTCCACTTCACCCCACCAGAAGCAGTCCTTGCGCCTGAACGGGTCAAATCCACCACCAACAGCCTAGAAGGCGGCATCAACGCCCAGCCCAAACTGCTCGCCAGAACCCACCGCGACAGATCCGGCGAACGACAACGCCGCATGCTGGATTGGTGGCTCTCCCTAAAAACGGAACTGCCTGACGATCCAATACGAATCGCCAGACAGTCCATCTGGGGCCAGGACCAACTCGCCAAAGTGTCCACCCTGACCAAAACCGAGAACCAAGCCGACCACGAAACTTCGACGACCAACCCTCTACGACAACGCTATCGACACCAACTACACTCACTCAATCGGCATCCAAAAAGGCCAAATCTAACCCCCGCGACACGCCGATCCAGACACACTTTTTCGGCTATAAACGAGGTGCGATAACGAGGTTTGCAGGACCCGGTGGGCCAGAACTCTACCCAGTGGCGCAGATGGTGCCTGAGCCGAGCACGATGTCGCCCTTACCGTCCGGGTCCGGCAGGTACAGCACCGCCGCCTGGCCGCGGGCCACGCCCTCGAGTGGTTGGTGGAGGGTAAGTGTCATCTGGTCGTCCTCGATACGCGCAGTGCACGGCACAACGCCACCGTGGGCGCGGATCTGCACGTTCGCTTCGAACTCGGCTGCTTCGGACATCGCAGGGTGCAGCACCTTCAGGCGGTCGGCGGTGATCTCCGAAACGCGCAGCGCGTCACGCGGACCGACGGTCACGGTGCCGGTGGCCGTGTCCACGTCGGTGACGTAGCGCGGCTTGCCGTCGGCGGCAGGCACGCGGATGTTCAAGCCCTTGCGCTGGCCGATCGTGTACTGGAACGCGCCGTCGTGCTCGGCGAGTTCGTTGCCTTCGGTGTCCCGAATCATGCCGGGGCGCATGCCAATGGAACGGCCCAGAAACGCCTGGGTGTTGCCGTCGGGGATGAAGCAGATGTCATAAGAATCCGGCTTGGACGCGGTGGCAAACCCGTGGCGGGCGGCCTCCTCACGGATCTGGGGCTTTTCCGTATCACCAACCGGGAAGATGCAGCGGTCCAACTCGTCGCGAGTAAGCACGCCGAGCACGTACGACTGGTCTTTGTTCGGGTCGGTGGAACGGCGGAGGTTGCCGGCGTCGTCGATAATTGCGTAATGCCCTGTGGCAATCGCATCGAAGCCGAGCGTCACCGCGCGGTCCAACAGGGCTGCGAACTTGATCTTCTCGTTGCAGCGCAGGCACGGGTTCGGGGTCTCGCCGTTTTCGTACGACCAGACGAAGTTGTCGATGACCTCTTCTTTGAACCGGTCAGAGAAATCCCACACATAAAACGGGATGCCCAGTTTGTCGCACACGCGACGCGCGTCGGCGGAATCCTCGAGCGAACAACACCCGCGGGCGGATTCGCGCGTTTGCTGCGCGTCTTTGCTCAGCGCGAGGTGCACGCCGACGACATCGTGGCCCGCCTCCACAAGACGCGCCGCCGCAACTGAAGAGTCGACTCCCCCGCTCATGGCTGCTAATACTCGCATGTCGGCGCAGTGTAGTCCCGGGACGGCGAAAGGCGAAACGTCCGGCTGCATGCATGGGGACAGTTCTAGACATATACCCCCCTGGGGTATTAACTTGGGAAACAGACGTCGTGCTAGCTCCCCGGCACGACCGAACCGATCACAACCTTGAACTGCAACGAAAGGACAGAACCATGAACGACATGGACGCCCACTCCGGCACCGGACCCGGTGGGCACGCCAGCGATTACGAACACAGCAACCACGAAGGCCATGCCGGCCGCCACCACACAGAGCACGCGGGCCACGGAGAACATGGAGGCCATGACCACGCAGGACACGGTGATCACGTTGCCCAGTTCCGCAGACTCTTCTGGATCATGCTGGTTCTCGCGATCCCGGTCGTCGGATTTAATGAAACCTTCGCCCATCTCATCGGCTACCAGCTGCCTGACGCGGAATGGGCCCGGTGGATCTCACCACTTTTGGGCACGGTCATCTACCTCTGGGGAGGCCGGCCGTTCTTGACCGGGGCGGTCTCAGAGATCCGCTCCCGCAAACCCGGCATGATGCTGCTGATCGCGCTCGCGATCACGGTCGCCTTCGTTTCCTCTTGGGGTGCGAGCCTGAACTTGCTCGACCGCGGGCTGAATTTCTGGTGGGAACTGGCGCTGCTGGTGGTCATCATGCTGCTGGGGCACTGGATCGAGATGCGCTCCCTCGCCCAGACCACCTCGGCCCTGGATTCGCTCGCCGCTCTTCTGCCCGACGAGGCCGAGAAGATCGACGGCGACGAAGTTGTAAAGGTCACCCCGGCGGATCTTGAGGTCGGCGATGTCGTGATCGTGCGGCCCGGCGCGTCCGTGCCTGCCGACGGCACAATTGTCGACGGCAGCGCCAGCATGGACGAGTCGATGGTCACCGGTGAATCGAAAACGGTGCGCCGCGGTGAAGGCGAGCACGTGGTCGCTGGCACCATCGCGACAGACTCGGGCCTGCGCATCGAGGTCACGGCCACGGGTGGCGACACCGCGCTGGCCGGCATTCAAAAGCTCGTCACCGATGCGCAGGAATCGTCGTCACGCGCGCAACGTCTCGCGGACAAGGCTGCTGCCTGGCTGTTCTGGTTCACCCTCGGCGCCGCTATCTTGACCGCTGTGGTCTGGACCGTCGTCGGTGTGCCAAATGACGCGGTAGTGCGCACCATCACAGTGCTCGTCATCGCCTGCCCCCACGCCCTAGGCCTTGCGATCCCGCTGGTCGTCTCAATCGCGACTGAGCGCGCCGCACGCGGCGGGGTATTGATCAAGGATCGGCTCGCGCTCGAATCGATGCGCTCAGTCGACGCTGTGTTGTTCGACAAGACCGGCACGTTGACCAAGGGCGAGCCCACCGTCACCGCGATCGAACCCGCCGGCGGGCGCGATAAAGAAGACGTGCTTGCCCTGGCAGCGGCCGCTGAAGCAGACAGCGAGCACCCGCTCGCCCGCGCCATCACTGGGGCCGCTCAAGCTCGCGATGTGGCCGTGCCGCAGTCCACCGACTTCTCTTCATCGCCAGCCGTGGGTGTGAAAGCAACGGTCAACGACGAGGTGATCGAGGTCGGTGGCCCCTACCTGCTTGAGCAGCATTCCGCCGCGGAGCTTCCGGTCGCCGACGAGTGGCGAAAGGAGGGCGCGATCATTCTCCACGTCCTCGCCGACGGCGAAGTGATCGGCGCGCTGCGGCTTGCCGACGAGATCCGCCCCGAATCCCGCGACGCCGTCGACGCACTGCACGCATCGGGTGCTCAAGTCGTGATGATCACCGGCGACGCGCAGGCGGTGGCGAACACCGTAGCGGGCGAATTGGGCATCGATCGGGTCTTCGCCGGTGTGCGGCCGGAGGACAAGGCCGCAAAGGTCAAGGAACTGCAAGCCGAGGGCCACAAGGTCGCCATGGTCGGCGACGGTGTCAACGACGCACCGGCGCTGGCCCAGGCCGATGTCGGTATCGCGATCGGTGCGGGCACCGACGTGGCCATCGGCTCGGCGGAGGTCATCCTGGCAAGCTCTGATCCGCGATCTGTGCTCTCGGTCATTGAGCTCTCGCGAGAGACCTACCGGAAGATGAAGCAGAACCTGTGGTGGGCGGCCGGCTACAACTTGCTGTCCGTGCCGCTGGCCGCCGGTATCCTCGCTCCAATCGGCTTCGTGATGCCGATGAGCGTCGGTGCGATCCTGATGTCTGCCTCGACCGTCGTCGTCGCCCTCAACGCGCAACTGCTCCGCCGACTCGACCTCACCCCACAGAGCAGCACCGACCGGATACTTAACCGGTCCAAGTAGCCCGGTACCGTCCACACCAAACAAGGAGACCCATAATGAACGACCACGGCTACATCAGCGATAAAGACCGCTACCTCGCTCGGCTCAAACGTATCGAGGGGCAGACCCGTGGCATCCACCGCATGATCGACGAAAACGCCTACTGTATCGACATCCTCACCCAGATCAGTGCCGTCAACGCAGCGCTGAAGGGCGTAGCACTGGGCTTGCTGGACGATCACTTGGAGCACTGCGTCGCCAATGCCATCAAAGGCGGGCAGGAAGCCGAGGACAAGATCAAAGAGGCGTCTGCCGCTATCGCGCGGCTGGTGAAGTCCTAGGCGTCATACCGCAGTACGACGCGGCTGCCCGCGCCGGCAAGTAGCGTGGACGGCCATGAACTTTTCCACTACCCGCGCAGTGCGGATCCGCAATGCGAGCATGGCAGCGTTCATGCTGGTCCCCTGCCTAGTTGGGCTGCTGCCGGATTCGCGGCAGTTGGTCGTCGGGCTCGCACTGCTGGCCTGCGCCGTTGCGGCCCCGTTTACCCGCTGGCGCTGGCCACTGGAAACGTTCGCTGCGATCCTTACGGTGCTCATTCCCGCGGCGTTCTGCGCATCGCTCCCCGTCGGCACAATCGCCGTGGCGCCGCTCGCCGCCTACATCGCCAGGCGCCACCTGCCCGCCCCGCACCGCGACTTCGCCACGGCTGCACTGTTGCTTGGCGACGCCGCAGCCACCGCGTTCATCATCCCCGCGCTCACCGCGCTCGAGCCTGCCGAGCGACTCCCCTACATCTTCTGGAGCATCATTCTGCTGACCGTGGCGCTGCTGTTCGGCGAGCTACGCCGCCGGGCCGAGGAGACCGCGGAGAAGGATCTGGCCCGACAGCGCGAGCAGTTCGAGCGCGATGCCCAGGAGCAGCGCGCCCACTTGGCGCGAGAAATCCACGACATTGTCACCCACTCGCTGACCGTCATTGTGGCGCAGGCCGACGGCGCGCGCTTCGCCGCCACCCCGGAGGCGAAGGACGAGGCGCTGCACACCATCAGCAACGTCGGCCGCGACTCGCTGCGCCAGATGCGCGGCGTGGTGGAGCTGCTGCGCGACCCTGAACAGCGCCCCCTTGAGCCAACAACGCAACTGGACATCGACGGCCTGGTCGCCACCAGCCGCGCGGGCGGGCTTAACGTCGCATACACCGCCGAGGGCACCCCTCCCGAGCACCTGGCCCCGGCCACCGCGCTTACCGTCCAGCGCATCGTGCAGGAGTCCCTGACCAACGCCATGAAGCACGGCACCGGTCACGCCGAGCTCGCGGTGCGCTGGGGCGCAGATAACGTCGTGGTAGAAATGACGAACCCGGTCACTCCCGGCGCGACCACTCGTCCGGGCCACGGAGTGGAGGGCATGCGGCAGCGCGCGGCGCTTTCCGGCGGCACGGTGACCGCATCCGCCACCCCCGCCGGCACCTGGACCACAACGGCAAGGATCCCGCTGAACTCATGATCACTCTCGGACTCGCAGACGACCAAGCGTTGTTTCTCCACGGCATCCGCAACGTGCTGGACTCCCAGCCGGACATGGAGGTCCGCTGGCTCGCCGCGAACGGCGAGGAGGCAGTGCAGACGTGCGACAGCGATCCGGTGGGCATTGTGCTTATGGACGTGCAAATGCCCGTCCTCGACGGCATCGCCGCCACCCGGCGTATCACCCAGCACCATCCGGACACCAAGGTGATCGTGCTGACCACGTTCGACGACGAGGCCTACGTGCTCGGCGGGATTAGCGCGGGCGCGAGCGGGTTCCTGCTCAAGGACGCGGAACCGGAGGCGCTGCTGGACGCGATCCGCACGGTTGCAGGCGGTGACGCGGTGATTTCGCCGAGAGCGACGAACCGGATCGTCGCAAAGCTTGCTGCTCCGACAGAGGAGGCTGTGGCCCTGTCCGCCACGGACCGCCTCGCGCTGCGTGAGCTCACAGAGCGCGAGCTCGAAGTACTCATCGCGATTGCCCGCGGCTGGAGCAACGGCGAGATCGCCGAGCGGATGTTCATCTCCATGCCCACGGTGAAAACCCACGTGGGCCGAGTGCTGGCGAAGACGCAGTCGCGCGACCGGGTGCACGCGGCACTTTTCGCGTACCGGACCGGGTTGGTCTCGCGCGCGGACCTGCTGGATTCCTAAGCCGCGTCATACCTGGGTATCACGCCCAAAATCGTGCCCCGCGCCGACGCGGAAGGCCCGTGCCATGCGCGAACCTTGAACGCATGGAAACACCGATGATTCAGACCCACGGTCTGACCAAAACCTACGGAAACACAGACGTCGTCCACAACCTAGACCTCAAGGTCGCTCCCGGCGTCGTGCACGGTTTGCTCGGTCCGAACGGCTCCGGCAAATCCACCACGATGAAGATGCTGCTCGGCCTCATCGCCTCCACGCACGGCGACATCAGCGTGCTCGGATACCCCATGACGCGAGCGAACCGCGCGCATGTCCTTGCCGGTGTCGGCTCGCTCATCGAAGCCCCCGCCGCTTACCCGCACCTCACGGGTGGTGAAAACATGCGTATTGTCACGCGTCTGCTCGGCGCCGATCCCGAAGCGGTGCGCCGCGCGGTGTCGCTGGTGCGCCTCGAGGGGCAGATGGACAAGCTGGTGAAAAACTATTCGCTGGGTATGAAGCAGCGCCTCGGCATCGCGATGGCACTCGCACGCGACCCGCAGTTGCTTATTCTCGACGAGCCCACCAACGGCCTTGACCCCGCCGGCATCGAGGAAATCCGCGAACTCATCATCAGCCTCGCCCGCGACCAAGGCCGCACGGTGCTGGTGTCGAGCCACCTGTTGTCCGAAATTGAGAAGATGGCGACCGACCTGACCATCATCAATCACGGCAAGCTCGTGTTTCAGGGATCCCAAGACGAGCTGTACAGCGCGCAGTTGCCGGATGTGTTCATCCAGACGCCTGAGGTTGCAACCGCAGTCTCGGTCCTTCGCGCACTGCAACCGAAACGGGTCGAGGGTGGTGTGGAGCTTTCCGGGCTTGACGACGACCACCTCGCCGACACCATCGCCCTTTTGGTCGCACACGGCGTGCCACTCCACCAGGTTCTGCGAAAACGGCGCAGCCTCGAGGACATCTTCATCGGCCTGACCAACGACGAGGCGGCAAGCGCATGATGGTGGAATTCGCCAAACTCAAACGCACCAAAATCGTGTGGCTGAGCCTGCTCATGACGGTAGGGATCGTCCTATTCGCCAACATGAGTCTCTTCGCCGGCGACAACGCCGCCGCATTCCGGGCCAACCCAGAAACCGCGTGGGCGGGACATCTCATCGGATTCGCCATGGCGCTGGCGTTTTTGACCCCGTTGCAGCTTGCACTGGTGGCCAGCCGCATCGTGGATACCGAACACATCAGCGGCGGGTGGCGGCTCAACGCCATCGCAGGAACTCAGCCTGGGACGCTGCTCCTTCAAAAGCTAGGTGTTGCGACGGTGGTAGTTGTCGTCGCAAAGAGCATTGAGTTCGCTGGAGCCATAGCGCTGCCCGTCGCGATGGGCGCGCCTGCACCGCACGGATCCATGCCGGCCACTTGGCTGCGCTTCGGCCTCGGTGTCGCGGGCACCACGCTTGCACTCCTCGCTGTGATGCTGCTGCTCGCCGCGCTTGTCGAATCCCAGCTTGTCGTGCTCGCAGTCGGGGTCGTCGGCGGGTTCTTCGGAATCGCATCACTGCTGTCCCCGCCGTGGCTGGCTGCAGTCAATCCCTTCGGGTACATCGCTGTGATCCTTCCGTTCGGCTTCACTGAGGCAGGGGTTACCCCTTCGCAACCCGGATGGTTGCTGTGGAGCGGCTACCTCGTCCTCGCCGTTGCGGTCTTGGTCGCCGGTACTAAAGCCCTGGATCGAAAGGAGATCTAGACCATGGACCTGATCCTTAACGACCTGCTCAAGCTTCGGCGCTCGCACGTCTGGGCGGTCGCGCTTCTCGTCCCCGCGGTTGCCGTCGCCATCGGCGCCGGCAACTACGCCGCGAACACCGGCACCCTGACCGCCGGTTGGGGTAGCTACTTCTCCCAGGTCATGCTGTTTTATGGGTTGTTGTTCTGTACCGCTGGCATCGCGATCCTCGCCGCAGCGGCCTGGCGGGTCGAGCACCGCGGGCACAACTGGCTCACCATGCTCACTTCGACGCGTTCGGTGGGCAACCTGGTGGCGTCGAAAATCGCCGCGATTGCGGTTACTGTCACGGCGATGCACGCTGTTCTCATCGGCCTCACGTTGTTCGTCGGTTGGGCGTTGGGGATTCCCGGTGCAGTGCCAGGCGAGCTCCTCGTCGCAGCGTTATTGGCCCTGGCACCAGCCGTTGCGGTGGCGTCATGGCAGTCACTGCTGTCTATGGTCATCCGTAGTTTTGCAGCACCCATCGGCATTGCGGTGGTGGTAAGTCTCGTATCGTTTGGCGCACTCGCGGCTGGGGTGCCTGGCGTGCGGTTCATCGTGGCACCTGCGTTGTTGTCGCACACGCTGTGGCTGGGCAGTTCCGCCGTCGCTGCTGCTGGAGCGCTCGGCACTGGCACCGTTACAGGCGTTCTCGCCGCCTCCGCAGCGTTGACCGTGGCTGGCTGGGCGGTTGCTGTGGCCTACCTACGGCGTACCGACGCGCGGATCTAGGCACCGGGTACGCTCACCAGCCATGGCCGCCAAAAGTGAGTTTTATGAAATCGACACCGGTGTCGCGGAAGTCCTCCACGAGCCCGACGGGTCGATGGTGTTGCTGGTCAACGGGGTGCCCAGTTCCCATATCGTGCCGGGTGATCCGCAGCGCCTCGACTTTGAGTACATGCGCTGGATGGCGGACTTTTTGGATACCCACTACCCCGACGAGGCGAAGCCGAAGTCGCGGCTGACGCACCTGGGCGGCGGCGCGTGCACGCTGGCGCGCTACTTTGCCAGCGCGTGGAAGGGCTCGCGCAACACGGTGGTGGAGATCGATTCCGAGTTGGCGGTGCTCGCCCGCGAGCTTTTCGACATCCCGCGCGCCCCAGCCGTGAAGATTCGTGTCGACGACGCCCGCGACGTCACCAACACCTTCAAACCCGCCACCCGCGACGTGATCATCCGAGACGTGTTCTCGTCGGCCACCACGCCGCGGAATCTGACGACGGTGGAGTTCTATGCGGCGGTGCGGTCGTCGATAAGCGATCGTGGCTTCTACCTCGCCAACTGCGGCTCCCAAGCCGACTTGAAGGAGGCGAAAGAGGAACTCGCCGGCATGCTGGAGGTGTTTCCCCACGTTGCGGCGATCGCCGACCCGCCGATGTTCAAGGGGCGCCGCTACGGCAACATCGTGCTCATCGGCGCGAACCACCCCATCGAAGCCGGCGACGTACTCACCCGCGAACTGCTCAAAGGCGCAGTGCCAGCGCAGTTCAAGGGGCTTGCGTGGGCGCGCCGCTTTGCGACGACCCCACGCCACGACTAGTGCTTCAGCGCGTTATCCAACAAAATCAGCAGATCACCGATTTGGTAGTTGCCGACCATCATGTTGCGTAGGTCGTCGATAGGCAGCTCGCCTTGGCCCGCGAGCTGCTGGACCAGACGTGCGATGTTGTTCGCATCCGTCAGATCAAAGCCTGCGACACGTGCGGCGTCGATGAACTGCTGCACACCAAGACCACCCGCGGCCAGTGCAAGGACTGCGACAACCAACTTCGTGCTGTCCTGCTCAAGCACCTTTAACTCGCCGGAATCAGGCGCCTGGAAACGCTCCAACACGCCACCAGCAGCGTTCAAGTTGCCTGCGGCGAACTGGTTCAACTGGCCCGACGTGCCGTTGAACAGGTTCATGTCCACCGGGGTGTTGATGCCGACGACGCGGCCGGAGTCGCTGCGCTGCCAAAACGACAACTTGTCCCAACCACCAACCGGCGCCGGGGGCTGATTCTGGTACGCGGCAAGCCACAGCGGGTAGGACGTGAACGCAGAGGTGTCGTTCATGTGCTCGTACCAGAAGTAGCGGTACGTGTAGATCATCGGCTTTTTGCCCGTCTGCGCCTGCACCTCAGACAGGAAGCGCTGCGTCCACGCCGCAAGCTGGACCGGGCCGAGGCCCTCGTCGACCTCAAGGTCGAGCACCGGCGGCAACTGCGTTGCCGGGCCCTGGTTGATCACGGAGGCGAAGTAACGCGCCTGCGTGACAGGGTCCTCGGCGGGGCGCGCGTAGTGGTAGGCGCCGACCTTCAGGCCGGCGTCGGCAGCGGCTTTGGCGTCCTCGTCGTAGAACTCGTTCTTCCAGCCCTCGCCCTCAGATGCCTTGACGAAGGCGAAGTCCTGGCCGCCGATCGTGCCCACCGAGCGCCAGTCGATGGCCGCACCGCCCGGACGCTGGTGGCCCGCGACGTCGACGCCAGAGATCAACCCAGGGATCGACTGGGCGTCGGCCTGACCAAGCGGGGTGACGGTCGTGGCAAAAAGCAGAGCGGCTGCTGCGGCCGCTGCGGAACGGATTCGGCGTGACATCTGCATGCGGGCAACACTAGTGCACCCAAATCACACAAATCACATGCGACACGCGCGTTGCCGGTTAGAGCGCGCCAGCTGCCCGCGCCTTTTCCACCACGTCCGGGATCGCGTTGAGGAACGCCTCCACGTCCTGCGCAGTGTTCGTACGCCCGACCGTCACACGCAACGCCCCCATCGCCTCACGCTCGCTGTACCCCATCGCCTCAAGCACATGGCTCATGCGCAGCACGCCACTGGCGCACGCCGAGCCCGCCGACACCGAAATGCCCTGCACGTCCAGCAGCATGATCAGCGCGTCCGCGTTCGCGCCGGGGAACATGAAGTGCGCATGGCCCGGCAGCGCGGGCTCTTGCGTTGCGACGACCACCCCATCAACCCGCCGCCTCACCCCCTCAATGAGCGCATCTCGCAGGCGCTCAATCTCACTGTGTTCTGCGATCGCTTCCTCCAGCGCCACCGCCGTGGCGGCGGCCGATGCGACGTCGACCGTGCCGGAGCGGATCCCGCGCTCCTGACCCCCGCCGAGGATCACGGGTTGCGGCGCGGGCGAGCGCTTCGCCAACAGAATGCCCGTGCCGCGCGGGCCACCGAACTTGTGGGCACTGGCCGCAAGCGTGGTCGCGCCAAGCGCGTGGAAGTCCACCGGCACGTGACCTACGGCCTGCACGGCGTCGACATGCACCGGCGTGCCGACGGCGGTGGCGCGCTCGATCGCCTCACCCACCGGTTGGATCGCGCCAGTTTCGTTGTTCGCCCACATCATCGTCGCAACCGCCGCCGGCGTATCCAGCGCACTCAAGTCCGTAACGTGCCCGTCGCGACCCACCGGCAGCCACTCCACATCCGCCCCAGTCTGGCCCAGAGACTTGACTACCTCGAGCACGGCGGGGTGCTCGATCGGCGTGGCAACCACCCGATCCAGCTCGGATGCATCAAACAGCCCACGCACCCCAATGTTGTTTGCCTCTGTGCCCGAGCCGGTAAACACCACCTCGACGGGGTCGGCGCCGAGGGCGCCCGCGATGCGCTCGCGGGCGTCGGCAAGCACGGCATTCGCCTTGCGCCCCGCAGCGTGTTGGCTTCCCGCGTTGAGGGCGCCTGCGTGTTCCACCCACGCGTCGATCGCAACCTGGCGCATTGGAGTTGTAGCAGCGTGATCGAAATAGACCATGCGCCCAAGGTTAGGCGTGCACGCGCGGCCCGCACACATGCGCCACCGCCTGATCCCCAATCCGTGCGATCACCACCGCCATCTGCGCCTTGCCGCGCAGCTTGAGTTTCTTGCGCAACTGGTCCGGATCCACATCCACGCCACGCACAAGAATCTCCACAGCGCCCGCACCGTGCGAGGCCAGCACCTTCTTCAGGCTGCGCAGCGGCACCGCCTCCAAGAACGGAAAACCACTGTAGCCCGCCGGAATCTGCTCGCCAGTCAGATACGCGATGTGCTCATCGAGCATGCTCAGCCCGTGACGCGCTGCCCACCCGCGCACCAGTCCCGCACGCACCACTGCCCCGTCCGGGTCGATGATGTAGCGCTGTGGTGCGGTGGTCTCCACGGTGTCGTCGTCAAGATCTGTGACACGCTCCTCCACCTCGCGCAGGACTACCGCTTCTCGACGAACCCCTCCCGCCAACCCCGGCGTATACAAACACGCCTCTTTGACGCCGCCGTCGACGGACACCACGCTGACCAGACCGTTCCACTCCGAATAGTCGATGCCCGGCGCGCACTTCACCGCCATCTCGCGGCCGGCGTGCGCATCGAGCAAATCCGGCAACGGCGGCAGCAACTGGGCTGGGTCGGTGATTCGGCGGCCCCCGGCGCGACGCGCTGGATCAGCAACCACCACCCCGTCAGACGTCACCGGCCTGAGCGCATCCGCCTGCGCCAGCCACGCCTCTTGCCCCAAGTTGTGCCGCGCCATGATCAAACGAGGCATGTCTAAGTCGCTGCCCATCCACGCAATGCCACGCTGACGAAACGCCGGCGCCTCCGAGCCGACAGAACACGTCACGTCGTGCACCATCTGCGCTCCCGCCGCGGCAATGCGCGCGGCACGTACCCCCGCTACGCGTGCTGGGGTGGCCTGCTGCGCGGCGTCGGCATCGGTAAGCCAAAGGGCAGGAAACTTGCCGGCTGCGGCGCGCCGGGCGGCGATAAGCGCGCTGACGGCTCGGGCGTAGTCGCCAAAGTGTTGGTCCAACACCGCACGGTCGGCGAACACACTCTTTTTGGTCAGGGCGATCTCGGGCTCGACTGCGGAGATCGCGTCAGCGTTCGCTGCGAGGAACCGTGCCTCTGCGACGCTAAATGTCATAGCGTTTTCCGATCCTATCGACTGGTTGAAACGTAAAGAACTCCTCATAACGCTCGTCGTCGACCGGGTCGCCGATCACGGGTGCCAGGCTTGCGCCTTCGGCGGCGTGCAGGACGTCGTCGACAGTGTTAAAGCGGCGCAATTCGTTCAACTGGGCCCACGTCGAAGGGGCAAGGCGCACCAAACCATGCCGCCAGCCGTCAAGGATCAACTGTGGTGGGAACCAGTTCGCGTCGTCTGCCTCCCACGTATCCGAATCCGGCTCTTGGCCCTCCGGATTAGCGGCGACAAAGGTAAACGTGTCAAACCAATTGCCGCTTTCGGACACCCCGACCCAGCGCGCCACCGGCTTGAGCAGGTCCGCGCACACGTTGAGGTTGCTCTCCTGCAACACGTCAGTCAGGGAAAGCTCGTGAGATTCGAGCCGGAGGCGGTGGTTGTGGAAGGGGCGGGCGTCGTCGAGAAGCGTGCCGTCATCGTCAACCGCAAGCAGCGTGCCAGTCTCCTCGAACAGCTCGCGCACCGCCGCGAACAACACCGCGTAAGCCTTGTATTTGGTCACCCCGAGCTGGCGAGCAAGCGAAATCGCGGAACGCCCAAGCCACAACTCGCCATCATCCCAAGCACGCGGCGGGAAATCGCGCGAATCCACCCCGCCGCCCGGAAACACCGTCAGCCCCGGATAATTCGGCATGGACAGGACACGTTCCTGCACCCACACCTCAATCCCCTCGGCGCTGTTACGCAGCAGAATTACCGTCGCAGATAAACGCGCACCGAAAAACCCGCTCTTCTCGCTCGGGTCAATCGAATCGGCCGCGTCGTGTGACAACACGGCCTCGTTGCGCTTCTTCTCCGTCGGCATTGCTCCCACCCCGGCGGTCTACGCCCGGTGCGCACCCCTGCGGGCTGAACGGGCGCGGCGTGCGAAGAAACGCCCGTCAGCGCGCGTCACTTCGATCGGCTGGTGGTAGGCGCGCGAGACGTTCTCGGACGTCAGCACGTCATCGATGAGCCCTTGGGCGACAATCTCGCCTTCGTCCAGCAGCATCGCGTGGGTAAACCCGTCCGGGATCTCCTCGAGGTGGTGGGTGATCATGACGATCGCCGGCGCATCCGGGTCCATCGCCAGATCCCCCAGGTAGGCCAGGAGGTCCTCACGGCCGCCGAGGTCCATGCCGGCGGCGGGCTCGTCGAGAATGAGCAGCTCCGGGTTGGTCATCACGGCACGCGCAACGAGCACGCGCTTCTTCTCGCCGTCAGACAGGGTGCCCCAGCGACGGTCGATCAGGTGCATCGCGCCGACTTGCTCAAGTACTTCGAGGGCTTGGTCGTAATCCATCTCGTCGTAGTCCTCGCGCCAACGCCCCAAAATGGCGTAACCAGCGGAGACCACGAGGTCGCCGACCTTCTCGTCCTCCGGCACACGGTTCGCCACCGCGGAGGACGTCACGCCGATCGCAGCACGCAGGTCGCGCATATCGGTGGCGCCGACGCGCTCGCCGAGAATAAACACATGCCCCGTCGACGGGAATTCCTGCGCCGACGCCATCCGGATCAAGGTGGTTTTGCCGGCGCCGTTCGGCCCGATGACCACCCATCGTTCATCGAGCTCGACCTGCCAATCGACAGGGCCGACGAGCGTGTGTCCGCCGCGAATGAAGGACACGTCGCGCATGTCGATGAGTAGGTCTGGATCTGTCACCAATTCCTCTGTCTGATTCACGTCCCCCATCTTGGCCTATTTCGGCCCGCGTGTGTGGTTGCCCCGCGCTACCCTGGCGGGTGAATCAATGGTCGCTCGGAAGGTTTTGATGATGGTTGCTCGCTTCGGCATCGACGACGTCCGCCCCCAGGTCTCTGGGCGCACGTTGCCGTCGAAGGCGGTTGTTGGTGAGGTCGTGCCGGTTTCCGCGTTGGTGTGGCGCGAGGGCCACGATGCGATTGCTGCGACGCTGGTACTTGTCGCGCCGTCGGGTGCGCAGTACGAGGTGCCGATGCACGCCGAGTTTTATCGGCCGGATTATTGCCATGCGGTGTTTGTGCCCGATGAGCAGGGACTGTGGCGCTATCGGGTGGATGCGTGGAGCGATGTGATGGCGACGTGGCGCAACGCGGTGGAAAAGAAGCTCGCCGCCGGCCAGTCGTTAGCGGAGTTGTCCAACGATATTGCGCATGGCGTGGAATTGTTCGACGCCGCGATTGCTCAGCATGCTTCCCCGGTGCTTGCCTCCGCGCGCGCATCGCTTATCGACGACACCCTGCCCCTTTCCCAACGCCTCACCCCCGGGTGCTCCCAGGAGGTGCGCGACGTGCTCGCCGAACACCCCCTGCGTGAATTGGTCACTCGCGGGCCCGTCGCCGATATCCTTGTGGAGCGTCGCGAGGCACTCGTGAACTCCTGGTACGAACTGTTTCCGCGCTCCACCGGCGGTGTGGATAAAAAGGGCAACCCGATCCACGGCACCTGGGCCACCACCGCGGCGCAATTGGACCGAGTGGCGGCGATGGGGTTCGACACCGTCTATTTCCCGCCCATCCACCCGATTGGCGAGGTCAACCGCAAAGGCCGCAACAACACCCTCACCCCCGAAGACGGCGACGTCGGCTCCCCGTGGGCCATCGGGTCTAAATACGGCGGCCACGACGCCTTCGACCCAAACCTGGGCGGCGAGGACGAATTTTTGGACATGATGGACCAAGCCAACGAGTTGGGTCTGGAGATCGCCCTCGACTTCGCCCTGCAGGCTGCGCCCGATCACCCGTGGGCGAAAGAGCACCCGGAGTTTTTCACCGTGCTCGCCGACGGCACCATCGCGTACGCCGAAAACCCGCCAAAGAAATACCAGGACATCTACCCGCTGAACTTCGACAACGCGCCCGAGGCGCTCTACGCCGAGATCTACCGGGTGCTCATGTACTGGGTCAACCTCGGCGTGACCACCTTCCGTGTAGACAATCCCCACACGAAGCCGGTGAACTTCTGGCACTGGCTCATTTCCAAGGTCCACGAAACCGACCCGGACGTCATCTTCCTCGCCGAGGCGTTTACCCGCCCGCCGCGCATGTACGGGCTGTCCAAGGCTGGGTTTAGCCAGTCGTACACCCACTTCACCTGGAAGGTGACCAAGGCGGAGTTGACCGACTTTGCCCAACTGCTTGTCGACGTCGCCGACGTCTCCCGCCCCAACCTCTTCGTCAACACCCCCGACATCCTGCACGCCACCCTGCAGACCGGTGGCCCGGCAGCGTTTGCCCTGCGCGCCACACTCGCTGCCACCATGAGCCCTTTGTGGGGCGTGTACTCCGGCTACGAACTCTACGAAAACCGCCCCGTCGCCGCCGGCAGCGAGGAATACCACGACAGCGAAAAATACCAACTGCGCCATCGCGACTTCGACGCTGCTCTCAAGCAAGGCAAATCCCTCGAGCCGTACCTGACGCTGCTCAACCAGATCCGTCGCGACAACCCCGCCCTGCAACAACTGCGCCAAATCCGCTTCCACCGCATCGACAACGACAACCTCATCGCCTACTCCAAGGTCGATGCGATTTCCGGCAACGCGGTGTTGGTCGTCGTCAATCTGGACCCCACCGGCACCCAAGAAGGCCTGCTGCACATCGACGCCGACGCCATCGGACTGAGCCCCGGCGCCTTCGACGTCCACGACCAGATCACCAACGAGCGATACACCTGGACAACCGCCGAAACCGGCAACTACGTCAAACTCACACCCGAGAAAAACGTCGCGCACATTCTGCGTTTGCCGGAGGTGTCTCCGGATCGTCGAGAAGCACTCGCGTACCGTCAGATCTCAGACCACGACTACCGCCCCTAAGGACCACCATGAACACCAACCTGCTCATCCCGGACGGGGACCGCCAACGCCTCCTCGCCTGCACCCACAACGCACCCCACGACATCTACGGCTGGCACCCCCACGGCGACGGATCCATCATCCGCGCCCGCTTCATCGGTGCCGAACGCGTCGAACTGCTCATCCACAACGCGTCCCAACCCATGCAGCCGCTTGGCGACGACATCTGGGCCGCCACCCTCGACGACACCCACACCCCCGACTACCGCTACCGCATCACCTACCCCGGCGCCGATCCCATCATCGTCGCCGACGCCTACAACTTCCTACCCACCCTCGGCTCCCTCGACATCCACCTCATCAACGAAGGCCGCCACGAACGTCTCTGGGACGTCCTCGGCGCGAACGTCCGCACCTACGAAACCACCCTCGGCGTCGTCACCGGCACCTCATTTGCCGTCTGGGCACCCAACGCCACCGGCGTAGCCGTCATCGGTGACTTCTGCTCCTGGAACCCCAGCCAGTACCCCATGCGCAGCCTCGGCGTCTCCGGCGTCTGGGAAATCTTCATCCCCGGCATCGGCGACGGCGACGCTTACAAATTCGCCATCCACACCGCCGAAGGCACACGCATCGACAAAGCCGACCCGCTCGCCAAACGCACGTTGACACCACCCGAGACGGTGTCAGTCGTCGCAAAGCAAAGCGAATTCGAATGGAGCGACCACGACTGGATCACCGCCCGTGCCGGACGCGACGCCACCAACTCCGCCATGAGCATCTACGAATGCCACATCGGCTCCTGGAAACAAGGCTCCACCTACGCCACACTTACCGACGAACTCGTGCCCTACCTCGTCGAAAACGGCTACACCCACGTCGAATTCCTCCCCATCGCCGAACACCCCTACGGCGGATCCTGGGGCTACCAAGTCACCGGCTACTACGCCCCCACCGCACGCTGGGGAAGCCCCGACGACTTCCGCCGCCTCGTCGACACACTCCACGCCAACGGCATCGGCGTCATCGTCGACTGGGTCCCCGCCCACTTCCCCAAAGACGACTTCGCCCTCGCACGCTTCGACGGCACACCCCTCTACGAACACCCCGACTGGCGACGCGGCGAACAACGCGACTGGGGCACCTACGTGTTCAACTTCGGCCGCCGCGAAGTCCGCAACTTCCTCGTCGCCAACGCCCTCTACTGGTTCGAAGAATTCCACCTCGACGGCATCCGAGTCGACGCCGTCGCCTCCATGCTCTACCTCGACTACTCCCGCGAACCCGGCGAATGGCTCCCCAACCAACACGGCGGCCGCGAACACTGGGAAGCCGTCCAATTCCTCCAAGAAATGAACGCCACCGTCCACCGCGAACACCCCGGCGTGCTCACCATCGCCGAAGAATCCACCGCATGGCCAGGCGTGACCGCCCAAACCGACGCCGACGGCCTCGGATTCTCCATGAAGTGGAACATGGGTTGGATGAACGACACCCTCGAATACTTCTCACTCGACCCCGTCCACCGCTCCCACCACCACAACGAAATCACCTTCTCGCTCGTCTACGCCTTCTCCGAACGCTACGTCCTACCGTTCAGCCACGACGAAGTCGTCCACGGCAAAGGCTCCCTGTGGCAGCGCATGCCTGGCGACGACTGGAACAAAGCCGCGGGCTTACGCGCCCTTTACGGCTACATGTACTCCCACCCCGGCAAACCACTCATGTTCATGGGCTGCGAATGGGGCCAAACCACCGAATGGGACGAAGCCCACTCCATCAACTGGGACGACCTGCACCGCGACTACCACGCCGGCATCAAGCGCCTCGTACGCGACCTCAACCTGGTCTACCGCGACACCCCCGCCCTGTACTCCCAAGACAACACCCCCATGGGCTTCCAGTGGATCAAGGGCGACGACGCCTCAAACAACGTCCTCGCCTACATCCGCTGGGGCGTCGACGCCACCCCAGTCCTCGCCGTGATCAACCTCTCGGGAGTCTCCCTACCCAACTACCGCCTCGGCCTGCCCGAAGCAGGCGCATGGGACATGCTGATCAACACCGACGAATCAGTCTACGGTGGCGCGGGCAACGAACTGCCGCGCACCGTGTACACCGAACCCACCGAGTGGGACCGGTTCGACCAGTCCATTGAGCTGCACATCCCAGCCATGAGCGTGCAGTACTACGTCCTCCGGCGCTAAAAGCCGAAGAGTTGGTCCATTGCCCCGCGGTTGGTGTTTTTCACCGG